>NZ_JBHVDD010000019.1:0-113171 GCF_042802995.1 Streptomyces sp. NPDC057438 | reverse complement strand
CGTCCGACCTTCGGGCAGCCGCCCTCCTCATGTGTCCCTGCGCGCCGCCTCGCGTCTCCGCGTGGTCACAGACCCCGGCGCGGGTTCGGGGGCAGGGGCGACGGGATGTGGTGCATTCCCGTCTGTCCCGTGGGGATGCGCCCGACCGGCTGCCACACGGCCGTCGTGCCGGACGTGTGACCGGGCTGGGTCTCGCGCTGGGTGGCGAGGTGCCCCGCCGCGTGCCGGGCGCCGTACGAACCGGAGGTGTACGACCCGGTGGTGCGTGGTCCGCCGGAGCCGTGCGACAGGGTGCCGAAGCCCGTGAACCCCAGATCCTCCTCCCCGTGCCGGTCGCCCGGCAGGGTCCGGTAGCTCCTGACCCACTCCGCGTAGAGCGTGTCGTAGATGGGCGTGGCCGAAGGGTCCTGGGTCGGCCGCATGGACGGGATCGACTGGTAGGACGGGCGGCGGGGAGCGTCGTATGCGTGCACGCCTGTGCCAACGACCCCGCCCCGGAAGGGATGCGCTGCCTCAACCATTCAGCCTCCGGGAAGTCGGGCTCCGGGAAGGGATCACACCCCGAGGGGCGGGTCGTCGGGCTCCGGCGGGCGGTGGGCTCAGGTGCCGGCCAGCGGCAGGGTCGCCGCCACCAGCTTGCCGTTCGCCGCGGCCTTGTCGAGCGCGTCCCGCAGCAGGTCCTCCCGCGGCTGCCGCCCGATCGACCCCACCGGCGCGGCGAACATGAGGACCTGCTGGTGCTTGTTGGCGGCGGCCCGCCACGCGTCGGCGACCTGCAGGGCCTGGTGGGCCTGCCACCACGCGACCGGCGAACCACCGGTGGTGCCCGGCTGCAGGATGGCGTGCAGCTGCCCCATGGCGAGCAGGACCGACCAGCCGTGCAGCACGGGCGGCACGGAGTCGATCTGGGGGAGCGGCATGAAGCCCTGCTCGATGAGCAGCGGCAGGAAGTCGTCGCCGGCACCGGTGGTGCCGGGGCGGGCGATGGGGGCGGTCGGTTCGACGACCAGCGCCGGGTGCAGCTCGCCGCTGAGCAGGATCAGTCCGCTGGTGACGCCGAGCACGGCCTGCTCGGGCGCGGCCTGGGCCGGGCTGTCCCCGGCGATGGAACGGGCGGCGCCCTGCAACTGCTCCTCGGTGACCTGGACGACCTGGGAGGGCAGACAGGTGGAGTGGGCGAAGGCGAGCACGGCTGTCTCGTCGCCCACGAAGAGGACGGTGCTGGTGCGCTCCTGCTCGGAGTCGCCGGGGGTGCGGCACGACGTGCAGTCGTAGCCGCCGGGGGCGTTCTCTCCGGCGAGCAGCCGGTCGGCCTCTTCGTCGCCGATCTCGGCGCGTACCTCGTCGCTGACGTCGAGCATGCGCGGCACGGTGGCTCCTCGGGATGCGGTGCGTGTCGGTGCCGGGTGGCGCCCGGCCCATGAGCACGGAGGTTCCGGCTCATGCAGAAGACAACGGGCGATCTGTGGCCGGAGTCACGCCCGACGACGAACGGAATCGAACCAACCGCAGCGCAGGGTGAATCTCTGGGCGGAATCGGTCACTCCGCGCCAACTTCCGGGAGGTCCGGGGAAGTTGATCCGGTGAGGTGGGTCACAGGTCAACGGGTCACTTGGTCGACATATCCGGAAATCAGGGAATGAATTGGGTGGCTTGATCTGGCCGCTACTTGCGGTAACGGTGAACTGGCCTCGCAGGACAAGCGATTGCTTGCTGACAGCTCGTCAATCTCCCTACATTCCCGGCCGTGTGCAACGAGCACCGCTCGGGTACGTCCGCCGGCCGCGCAGAGCCAGACAGCGCGCAGCACCACCTCCGGCGGACGGGGCGGAGCGCGACACCCGCGTCCATGCGCGGGAAGCGCCCCGCTCCGGGGGACCCCGGGTCCGTGGAGAGGGATCTTCATGTCCGAATGTGCCGATACCACGCGCGGCAGCTCTCGCAGGACGCGTACGACGGCGGTCCTCGCCGGGGCGGCGCTGCTCGCCCCGCTGGGACTCCTGGCCCTGACCGGCACCGCCTCGGCGGCCGACAGCGGGGTGTGGGACCGCATCGCCAAGTGCGAGAGCGGCGGCGACTGGCACATCAACACCGGCAACGGCTACTACGGCGGCCTCCAGTTCGCCGCCTCCACCTGGCGCGCCTACGGGGGCACCGCCTACGCGGCGACCGCCGACCGGGCCTCCCGGTCCCAGCAGATCGCGGTCGCCACCAAGGTCCAGCGGGCCCAGGGCTGGGGAGCGTGGCCCACCTGCTCCCGCCGTGCCGGGGCGACCGGCAGCGCACCCGGCGCGCCCTCCGCCGACGCCGCCACCACCGGACCGACCCGGCGAGCCGCTCCCGCGCGGCCGGAGAAGTCCGCCGGGCAGGCCCCGTCACGTCCCCTCGGCCACGCGGACCGGGGCTCGTCCCGCGGCGACTACACCGTCCGGCAGGGCGACACGCTGAACGGCATCGCCGCCCGGCACGGAACCACCTGGCGGCAGGTCTACGCCGCCAACCGGGCCGTCATCGGGGGCGACCCCGACCTG
The DNA here is from genome assembly GCF_042802995.1 of Streptomyces sp. NPDC057438. Classification (NCBI taxonomy): domain Bacteria; kingdom Bacillati; phylum Actinomycetota; class Actinomycetes; order Kitasatosporales; family Streptomycetaceae; genus Streptomyces; species Streptomyces sp. NPDC057438. Next base: position 110,640 of record NZ_JBHVDD010000019.1, on the reverse strand, counting down.
ATCGTGCCGGGCCAGCGGCTCGACCTCTGAGCCGTCCGCCGGGCCCGTCAGGGGAGTTCGGCCGCCTCGCCGCCGAAGACCACCGTCCCGCGCCGCAGTTCGTACACGAGGACGCCCGGCACGTCCCGCAGCCCCGGCGGCAGGCGCTGCTCGGCGACGACCACACAGGCGTCGAGGCGGCCCAGCAGCGCGTACGTGTGCGCCGCGACCGCCGGTGACATGCCCTGGGAGGGTTCGTCGACGAGCACGACCCGCAGCGCGGGCACCGAGAGGGCACGGGCGAGGGCGAGCATGCGCTGCTCTCCCCCGGAGAGGGTGCCGGCGCGGCGGGGGAGCAGGGGCCCGAGCCGCGGATAGGCGTCCAGGGCGTACGAGAGGTCCGGCGTGGCCAGTTCCAGGTTCTCGCGCACGGTGAGCGAACCGAAGACGGCCCGCCGCTCGGGGACGAGGACGAGGCCCCGCCGGGCCCGCTCGTACGCCGGTGTCCGGGTGATGTCGGTCCCGTCCCACACCACGGCGCCGCCGGCGAGCGGGACCGTGCCGGCGAGGGCTCGCAGCGCCGTCGTCCGGCCGGAGCCGTTGCGGCCCAGCAGGACGGTGAGGCCGGGGCCCGGGGCGGCGAGGGTGATGCCGTGCAGGGCCTCCAGGGGGCCGTAGCGGACGCGGACGTGGCGCAGGGAGAGGAGGGTCACCGGTCCACCGCCGGATCGAGCGGGCCGTGCGGGCCCGGTGCGCGCAGGACGTGGCCGGCGGGGCCGGAGGTGACGATCCGGCCCGCCGCCATGACGTGCACGACGTCCGCGATGTCCGCGACGAGGTCCAGGTCGTGCTCGACGACCAGCAGGGCCGTACCGTCGTCGGCGAGGGCGCGCAGCACCCGGGCGAGGGCGGCCACCTCGGCCGTGTCGAGCCCGGCGGCGGGCTCGTCCAGCAGCAGCACACGGGGACTCCCGGCGAGGGCCCGAGCCAACTCGACCCGCCGCAGCGTGCCCGTCGGCAGCCCGGCCGCCGGCTCCGTCCGTACCGCGCCGTCCAGCCCGAACAGCCGCAACGCCCGCTCCACGGCCGCGGGATCCGCGACACGCCCCTGCTCGGCGCCCACCCGTACGTTCTCCGCCACGGTCAACGACGGGAAGACGGCGAGGTGTTGGAACGTCCGGGCGATGCCGAGCCGCGTGCGCGCGTGCGCCGGAAGCCGCGTGATGTCCCGCTCGCCGAGCCGCACCCGCCCCTGCGCCGGCCGCAGCGTCCCGGCGAGACAGTGGAAGAGGGTGCTCTTCCCGGCCCCGTTGGGTCCCACCACCGCACTGACCCGCCCCGGGAGGACGTCGAGGTCGACACCGTCGAGGGCGGTGAAGCCGCCGTAACCGACGCGGAGGTGGCGGGCCTGCAGGAGGAGGGCCGGGGGCGGGGCGGCCTTATGGGCTCGGGGCTGCACGGGTTCGGTGCCGGTGCCGGTGCCGGTGCCGGTCTCGGACGGGGACGGAGGCGGTTGGCGCGGAGTGCCGGGTCGCTCCCCGTGGCGAGCTGTGGGCCCGGGCTCGCCCGACCCTTCCGGCGACTCTCTCGCGCCGGCGGAAGGGTCGGTTTCGGTCCCGGCCGGTCCGGCGGCGCGGGCGGTGCCGGGCGTGTTCCTGGTGTGCGGCGGCTGTGGCGGCTGTGCCGCGTCGGATCCGCCCCGGCCCGCCTCGGCCGTACGTGGCTCGCCTTGGCTCGCCTCCGGCGCGTGCGGTGTGTCCGGGGCCGTTCCTGTCGCGTCGGGCTCGTTCCCGGCCGGTTTCTCGGCGCGGACCGCGCCGGGCTCGTTCCCGGCCCGTGGCAGCAGCGGAGCATCGGGCCCGCCTCGGTCTGCCTCGGTGGTGCTCGGCGCGCCGCGGTCCGCCTCTGCCGTGCACGGCCCGCCCCCGGCCGCCGTCGTCGCACCCAGGCCCGCCCTCGCGGCACCCCCGCCGCTCGCCCTGTTCGCCCGGACCCGCTGCCGGGCCCGTACCCCGGTCGGCGTCAGTGCGTGCCGGCCGCCAGGCCCGGGACGCAGTCGCGCCAGCGCCTCGTGGGGACCGCCGGGGAAACGGCCCACCAGGGCCGCCAGGAGGCCGATGAGCGCCGCCGCCACGCCGCCCTTCGTCCCCGCGTCCAGGCCCACCAGGAGGGCGGCCGCCGCGAGGGCGCCGAGCGTGCTGTCGGCGCCCAGGACGACGATCGCGGCGAACCAGAGGAGGCCGCGGACGGGGTCGTAGGCGGTGGGGTCGAAGGCGCGGACGCCCATGGCGAGCATGCCGCCGCCGAGGGCGGCCAGCGCGGCGCCCGTCACGAACATGGCCAGCTTCAGCGACGGCACCCGCACACCCGCCGCCGAAGCGCCCGACTCGTGGTCCCGCAGGGCGGAGAGGGCCCGACCGGTGCGGCCCCGGCGCAGGGCGTGGGTGGCCAGCAGGGCCAGGGAGAGCAGGATCAGCTCCAGGACGTAGTAGGCGCGGTCCCCCTCGAAGCCCGTGGGACGGGTCGGGGCCGGACCCGAGGTCGCGTAGGGCTGGGCGAGGACGAAGCGGCTGACGCCGACGCCCACGGCGAACGTGGCGAGGGCCAGCGCCAGACCGTGGCGGCGGATGGCCGGACCGCCGGTCAGCAGACCGAGCGGGGCCACCAGGAGGACGGCGGCCAGGAGAGCGGCCGGCTCGGGGAGCGCCGGGAGGAGGGGGAAGCGGCCTGCCGACAGCAGGGTCGTGAGGAGCGCGCCCAGGCCCGCGTACGCCGCCTGACCGAGGGAGATCTGGCCGCCCCGGCCCGTCACCACCACCAGGGAGAGCAGGACCACGCCCAGCGCCGGGACCTGGACGGCGGTGCGCAGGTCCTCGCCCGCGAAGCCCAGCGGGATCAGGAACAGCGCGAGGGCCACGATCCAGGCGCCGGCGGGGGTGCGGGCCCTCGGGGCAGCCGTGCGGGGCAGCGCGTCGCTGGTCCCCACACCGGGCAGGACGAGGGCCGCGACCAGCAGGGCGACCACGAAGAGGTTGGCGCTCACGGCCTGGAGCAGCGGCTCCGCCGGGCCCGACGGGTGGAACCGGGTCAGCTGGCTCTGGGCGACCCCGATGCCGAGCGCGACCAGCACGGCCACCGGGAGACTGCGCATCCGGGCGGCGACCGCCACGGCGAGCACCTCCATCACCAGCAGCGGCATGCCGTACGGGTCGAGGCGGACGTAGGGCGCCAGGAGCACCCCCGTCAGGCCCGCCGTGAAGGAGCCGAACGCCCAGCCCGCGGCGGCCACCCGGTCCGCGTCGACGCCACCGAGGACGGCGAGGGAGCGGTCGTCCACGACGGCCCGCAGTTCCCGGCCGAAGCGCGTCCGGCGGGTGACCACGCCCACGGCCACCGCGACCGCCACGGCCACCGCCAACGGGCCCCACGGGTCGCCCGGCACCAGCGTCGGCGCGTCGTCCCGCGCCCCCTGCCCCCACACCAGCACGGCCCCGCCGACGAGGAGGACGAAGACGCCGATCGAGGCGACCAGCGTCCGGGCCGGGTCGCCGCCGAGCACGGCGAGCGGGCGGAAGACGAGGCGTTCCAGGGCCAGGCCGAGGGCGGGGGCGGCCAGCAGCAGGGTCACGAGGGCACCGAGCCAGAGCGGCCACCCCCACTCCACGGTGCACTGGCGCAGCAGATACGCGCACACCATCGCGATCGCCCCGTGCGCGAAGTTGAGCACGCCGGTCGCCCGGTAGGTGACGATCAGGCCGATTCCGGTGAGGGCCGCCGCGCTGCCGACCGACAGCCCGGCCAGCGTGAGCTCGTACGTCAGCGAGGCCATCAGCTCTCCGGGGGCCCTGCGGGGCCGCCTGCGCCCGGTGCCTCGCAGATCGGGCAGGGGCGCAGTTCACCGCTCGCCAGGACCCGTGAGTCCACCGGCACCGCCTCCGCCTTCCCCGCCACCAGCGGGCAGTCCGCGCGGTGCCAGAGGGTGCCGCCGGGCACCATCAGCAGCCTGCCGCTGGTGGCGAGCGGCGCGGTGGCCGCCTGCCCGGCCGCCTCGGCCTCGGCGCCGAACGGTTCGGGGGCGACCAGCAGGCCGTACAACTCCTCGACGCGCGAGGCGGCCAGGGCGTCCCGGCCGTGGGCGAGGAGGACCGCGCCCGCGATGATCAGCGCGGCGCCGGGGACCGTGCAGGAGGCCAGGTAGGGGAGCTGACGTTCGGCGAAGCGCTCGCCGGAGACCCCGTACCAGCCGACGACGCACAGCACCGCGCCCCCTGCGAGCGCGGCCCAGCCGGCCCAGCCGGCCCAGCCGGCCCAGGCGGCCCGGAGGACGGGGTACGCGGTGCGCGGTCGGGCTGTCCGCATCAGGGCCTCCACACGTCGTGTGTCTGTCCATCTCAGCCGATGGCTTGCACTATGCCCCCTGCAACCTGACCCTGAAAGCACCGGGCGCGCACCGCCCGGACCGACACCCGGTGGTGAGCCAGATGGTTCTCGGGAGCGACCTCAGGCGGGCGAACGGACGGCGGGCCCACGGCCCGCGTGCGGCGGGACGGGGTACGGCCCTCGCGGCCGCCCTTGTTCTCCTCCTCGCCCCGGCCCTCGCGGCGTGCAGCGACGAGAGCGGGGGAGGCGGCGACACGGCGCCGCCCACGCCGACCGTGGAACGGACGACGGCCGAGCCCGGTGAAACGACCGTGTCCGCGAGCGGACCCGCCGACACCGCGGCCGCCGAGAAACAGATCGAGAAGAACTGGAAGACGTTCTTCGACCCGTCCACCTCCACCAAGGAGAAGCAGGCCGTGCTGGAGAACGGCGAGGAGATGGGCCCCGTCCTCGCCGCGTTCAGCGGAGACAAGCGCGGCGGGCAGGTGGAGGCCGAGGTCAAGAAGGTGACGTTCACCTCGGCGACCGGCGCCGACGTGACCTACACCCTGCTGCTGGAGGGTGCCACGGCCCTGCCGGACGCGGCGGGCACGGCCGTCGAGCAGGACGGCACCTGGAAGCTCTCCGTCAAGACGCTGTGCGGACTGGTCGCGCTGAGCGGCAATGCGACACCGGGTCCGGGCTGCTGAGACGGTCGCCGCCGCGCTGCTGCTCCTGCTGGTGACGGCCTGCGGCAGCCGGCTCCCGGAGAGCGACTTCGAGCACCGGGGGCGCACCACGGCGCCGGCGGACACCGCGCCGCTGCGCGTCGGGATCATCACCAGCGTCACCAGCCCCGTCGGCGGCACCGCGTTCACCGGGCCGCGCGACGGGGCGAGGGCCTACTTCGCCGCGCTCAACGCCCGCGGCGGTGTCGACGGCCGCCGCGTCGAGGTACGGGAGTGCGACGACGGGGGCAGCGGCGTCGGCAACAACGAGTGCGTGCACCGGCTCGTCGAGGAGGACGGCGTGGTCGCGCTGGTCGCCACCACCGCCCTCGACTACGCGGGCGCCGCCCGGGTCGCCCGCGCCCGCGTGCCCGACATCGGCGGCCAGCCCCTCGGCCCGGCCTACGACACGTATCCGTACCTCTACAGCGTCTACGGCAGCCTCGCGCCCCGGAACGGCACGACGGGCTGGGGCGGGAAGCAGTACGGCGGCACCGAGGTCTACCGCTACTTCCGGCGCGAGCACGGCGCCCGTACCGCGGCCGTCGTCTCGTACAACCAGCCCGCGTCGGCCGCGTACGCGCGCCTGGTCGTGCGGGGACTCAGGGCGGAGGGGTACGAGGTCGTCACCGAGCAGGTCGACTTCGCGCTGCCCAACTTCCGCGCGGTCGCCGCCGACATCGAGGAGCGGGGCGTGGACCTGGTCTTCGACGCCATCGACGGCCACGGCAACGCCCGGCTCTGCGCGGCGCTGGACGCGGCGGGCGTCGACCTCACCGCCAAGGTCACCAACGTGCAGAACTGGACCTCCACGATCGCCGAGGACCACGCGGACGCCCCGCGCTGCCGCAACGCCCTGTGGGCCACCGGCTCCAGCCGCAACCACGCGGACCTGCGGGACGAGGCCGTACGCGAGTTCCGGGACGCGACGAAGACGCTGAAGGCGCACTCCCAGTGGCAGCTGGAGGGCTGGGCGGCCGCGATGTGGTTCACGGACGCGGCGCGCTCGTGCGCCGGAAGCCGGGCAGGCGTCACGCGCGCGTGCGTCGACCGGTTCATGAACCGCGACGAGCCCTACAGCGCCGACGGGCTGCTCCTGCCCGTCCGCTTCGAGCGGCTCACCGAGCCCCCGCGCACCCGTCGGAGCTGCGTGTCCGTGGCCCGCTGGCAGGACGGGAAGGGCTGGGTCGCCCAAGGGGACATGAACGAGAACTGCTTCGACGTCCCGCAACTCCCCTACAGCCCCTGATGCGTTGAGCGGCGAACAGGTTCCCTCGTCCGGCTATCGATCGGGCAACCGTTCCGGCACAAGTTGATGATGCCTTCCAACCATCCCCGGGGAGACCGGGTCTAACCGGGTGGTGGTGGACCAGCACCGCCATGGACGGATGACCGGGGAAATCAACGGATGACCAGCGAAATCTGGGGATTCGGGGGACGCATGCACATTTCATTCCTCATACACAACGCGTACAACATCGGTGGAACGATCCGCACGACGTTCAACCTCGCGAACACGCTGGCCGAACAGAACGACGTGGAGATCGTCTCCGTCTTCCGCCATCGTGACGGGCCGGTCTTCGACGTCGACCCGAGGGTCCGGCTGCGCGGCCTCGTCGACATCCGCAAGGGCGGCGCGGACAAGGGCCACGCCGACCTGGAACGCCCCGCCAAGGTGTTCCCGCGCGCCGAGGGCCGGTACGGCCAGTACAGCGCCCTGACCGACCGGCGCATCGCCGAGTACCTCTCCTCGGTCGACGCCGACGTCCTGGTCGGTACCCGCCCCGGGCTTAACGTCCACATGGCCCGGCAGACCCGCCGCGGCCCGGTCCGGGTCGGCCAGGAGCACCTCACACTCGACAGCCACTCCCCGGCCCTGCGTGCCACCCTGCGCGGTGCCTATCCGCGGCTCGACGCGCTCACCACCACCACCGAGGCCGACGCGCGCGCGTACGGGAGGATGCGCCTGCCCGGCGTGCGCGTGCAGGCCGTGCCCAACCCGGTGCCCGCGCCGGGCGTCGACCCGGCCGACGGCTCCGGCAAGTGGGTCGTCGCCGCCGGGCGGCTCGCCCCCGTGAAACGCTACGACCTGCTCGTGCGGGCCTTCGACAAGGTCCGCCGGGAGCGGCCCGACTGGCGCCTGCGGATCTACGGCAGCGGCAAGCAGAAGGAAAATCTGCGTTCCCTCGTCGACACGATGGGCCTCTACAACCACGTGTATCTGATGGGCCCCGCCACCCCCATCGAGCCCGAGTGGGCCAAGGGTTCCATCGCGGCCGTCACCTCCAGCCTGGAGTCCTTCGGCATGACGATCGTCGAGGCCATGCGCTGCGGACTGCCGGTGGTCTCCACCGACTGCCCGCACGGCCCCGGCGAGATCATCGAGGACGGCGTCGACGGCCGCCTGGTCGAGGTCGGCAGTGTCGAGGCCATCGCCGACGGCCTGCTGGAACTCATCAACGACGACGACAAGCGGCGGCGGATGGCGCACGCCGCGCTCCAGGACTCCGAGCGCTTCGACCCGGCCCGTATCGCCGAGCGGTACGAGACGCTGTTCGGCGACCTGCTCGCGCGGGGCGGCGCCTCGCCGGTGGGCCGGGTGCGCGGCTCACTGCACCGCACCCGTGGCGCTCTGCTCGGCAGTGCGTACGCCGTTCGGGATGCCGGACGTGCCGCGCGGTCCGCGATCAGGAAGGGCCGCACGGCATGATGATGACGGCTCCACGGCAGCCCACGCACCGCGACGACCCGGGGGACCGGGCCACACCCCCGCGCGCCGACTGCGCCGCCGACCTCGCCGGCGGCCTGACCTTCGACATCGCCGACCCGGGCGTGACCGACGCCGCCCACCTCGTCCTCCTCCGGCGCCGCGGCGACCGCAGGACGCGCCTGCCGTTGACCCCCGCCGGCAACGGCCGGCTGCGGGCCGCGCTGCCCAGCGGCACGGACCTCCCCGAGGGCCGCTGGGACGTCTACCTCCAGATCGCCGACGACGAGCCGCACCGGCTCGCCCCCGGCCTCAACGACCTGCGCTCCCTCGTCGACCGCACCCCGGCCCCCACCGCCGGCCGGGTCGCCGTCCGCATCCCGTACGGCACCAAGCACGGCAACCTCAGCATCCGCAGCTGGGAGCGCTCCCCGCACGCCGAGGCGGGTGCGCTCCACATCGGTGACGGCGGACTGGAGGTCACCGTCCGGGCGTACGGCGCCGAGCCCACGCCCGAGGCGTACGCCGAGTTCACCGACCGGGCGGGGGCCTCACCCGCCGTCCGGGCCGGCCTGACCCCGGACGACCGGGGCGGCCTCCGCTTCACCGTGCCCTACGGCGAACTCCGGCCCGGCACCTGGGCCCTGTGGCTGCGCCCGCGGGGGGAGTCCGGCCCGCGGGCGCGCGTCGCGCGGCTGCTCGACGACATCGTCGAGAAGACCTCCGTCCTCGTCTATCCCGGGAAGCGGGTCGAGTCCGGGCACGGGCCGGTGCGGGCCGTGCCGTCCTACACGGCCGACAACGACCTGTCCGTCACGGTCACGGTCGTCCCCGTGAGCTGAGCCAAGCGGGCCGCGGTGGTCGAGGACACAACCTGTCCTCGACCACTGCCACACTCCTCCCATGTTGGAGACATCGGCACGGCTGCTCCGCCTGCTCTCGCTGCTGCAGGCCCACCGCGAATGGTCCGGCTCGGAACTGGCCGGCCGCCTCGGGGTCACCGCGCGCACGGTCCGCCGCGACGTGGACCGGCTGCGCGAGCTGGGCTACCCCGTCAACGCCAGTCCCGGCACGGGCGGCGGCTACCAGCTCGGCGCCGGGGCCGAGCTTCCTCCGCTGCTCCTCGACGACGAGGAGGCCGTCGCGGTGGCCGTCGGGCTGCGCTCGGCCGCAGGCCAGGGCATCGACGGCATCGGCGAGTCCTCCGTCCGCGCCCTCGCCAAACTCGAACAGGTACTGCCGCACCGCCTGCGCCGCCGGGTGGGCGCCCTGAACGCCTTCACCGTGCCGCTGCTGCGCGGCCCGCAGCTCTCCGCCGTCGACCCCGAGGTGCTCACCGAACTCGCCAACGCCTGCCGGGACGCCGAGCGGCTGCGCTTCGAATACCGCGACCACGGCGGCACGGCCACCCGGCGTACCGTCGAGCCGCACCGTCTGGTGTGCACCGAGCGCCGCTGGTACCTGGTCGCCTGGGACGTGGACCGCGCCGGCTGGCGCACCTTCCGCGTCGACCGCGTCAGGCCCACACCGCCGCACGGCCCGCGCTTCACCCCGCGCGAGCCACCCGCCGAGGACCTCGCCGCGTACGTCTCACGCGGGGTCTCCACGACCGTGTACGCCGCGCACGCCGTCGTACGGCTGCTGGTGCCCCTGCACGAGGCCGCCGAACTGATCTCGCCCTCGGCGGGCACCCTGGAGGCGTACGACGAGCACAGCTGTCTGCTGCGCACCGGGGCGCCGACCCTGGACGTGATGGCCATTCACGTGATGATGACCGGCGTCGACTTCGAGGTCGTCGAACCGGCGGAGCTGACCGGGACCATCAGGACTCTCCGGGACCGGCTGTCGGCCGCTCTTGACCGAACCGGGGATGCGGCGTCCGCTCCTGGCCCTTCCGGGTCTGGGGCGGCGTGATCGCCGCGAACCTCGGATGGTGCAGGTCGAACGCCGGTGCCTCGGAGCGGACCCGGGGCAGCGTGACGAAGTTGTGGCGCGGCGGCGGGCACGAGGTCGCCCATTCCAGCGACCGGCCGTAGCCCCAGGGGTCGTCGACGTCGACCCGTACCCCGTACCGGGACGTCCGCCAGACGTTGTAGAGGAACGGCAGCGTGGACAGGCCCAGCAGGAACGCGCCGATCGTCGAGAGCGTGTTCAGGGCCGTGAAGCCGTCGGCGGCCAGGTAGTCGGCGTACCGCCGGGGCATGCCCTCGGCGCCCAGCCAGTGCTGGACCAGGAACGTGGTGTGGAAGCCGACGAACAGCGTCCAGAAATGGATCTTGCCCAGCCGTTCGTCGAGCATCTTCCCGGTGAACTTGGGCCACCAGAACGAGAAGCCCGCGAAGGTCGCGAAGACGACCGTGCCGAAGACGACGTAGTGGAAGTGCGCGACCACGAAGTACGAGTCGGTGACATGGAAGTCCATCGGGGGCGACGCCAGGATCACCCCGGTCAGGCCGCCGAACAGGAAGGACACCAGGAAGCCGGTCGCCCACAGCATCGGTGTCTCGAACGACAGCGAGCCCTTCAGCATCGTCCCCGTCCAGTTGAAGAACTTCACCCCCGTCGGCACGGCGATCAGGAAGCTCATGAACGAGAAGAACGGCAGCAGCACCGCGCCCGTGGCGAACATGTGGTGCGCCCACACCACGATCGACAGCCCGGTGATCGCCATCGTGGCCCCGACCAGCGTCAGATAGCCGAAGATCGGCTTGCGGCTGAAGACCGGGATGATCTCCGTGATGATCCCGAAGAAGGGGAGGGCGATGATGTAGACCTCGGGGTGCCCGAAGAACCAGAACAGGTGCTGCCAGAGCAGCGCGCCGCCGTTGGCGGCGTCGAAGACCTGCGAGCCGAACCGCCGGTCCGCCTCCAGCACCAGCAGCGCCGCGGCGAGCACCGGGAACGCCATCAGGATCAGGATCGACGTGAACAGCGTGTTCCAGGTGAAGATCGGCATCCGGAACATCGTCATCCCGGGCGCGCGCATCCCGATGATCGTGGTCAGGAAGTTCACCGCGCCGAGGATCGTCCCGAACCCCGACAGCGCGAGCCCCATGATCCACATGTCGGCCCCGATTCCCGGTGACCGTTCCAGGCTGTTCAGCGGCGCGTAGGCGAACCAGCCGAAGTCGGCGGGCCCGGACGGCACCAGCAGTGAGCCCATCACGATCAGCCCGCCGAACAGGAACAGCCAGTACGACAGCATGTTCAGCCGGGGGAAGGCGACATCGGGCGCGCCGATCTGGAGCGGCATGATCTCGTTGGCGAACCCGGCGAAGGTCGGTGTCGCGAAGAGCAGCAGCATGATCGTGCCGTGCAGCGTGAACAGCTGGTTGAACTGTTCGTTGTCCACGATCTGCGTGCCCGGCCGGGCCAGCTCGGCACGCATGACCAGCGCCATCAGACCGGCAGCCAGGAAGAAGAGGAACGACGTGACCAGGTAGAGGTGGCCGATCTTCTTGTGGTCCGTCGTGGTCAGCCAGTCGACCACCAGCCGCCCCGGCGCCTTCGCCCGGACGGGTCGTGCCACCGCCTGTGCGGTCTCGGTCCCCATCGCTCGCCCCTTCGCCGCCGCGTCCTGGGCCCGTGCCGCACGCCATGATGCTCGCGCCCCCGCCGCTCCGGCAGGGGGCGTACGGGGGAAGTGTGCGGGAACCGTGAATTTCCCCTGAGGTGGGGGCTTCCGGCAGCCGTCCGGGAATCGGTGGGAAAAGGCTGGACATGCACCGGACGCACACGTCCCGGACTGCTTTCCTACGGGCTATTCGCGATGGTGCCGAAGCGGCCGCGAATTGCGTCCGGCAGCGCGAGGAAGGCGTGAGGAACCGCTCGAACGTGTGACTGCGTTGGGCCGAAACGGGTGTCGTGGTTCTGTGACAGAAGCGTGACTGCGGGAGGACAGGGGCGCTCCGGCCGCCTACCGTGGCGGCCATGGCACCGATTCCCACCCCCTCCGAAGAGCCCCGGGACGACCCTGACGCGTACGTCGGACTTCAGGCACCGGACGCCGAGCGCCGAGCCGTGGAACGCGGCTGGTCCACCGTCAGAAAGCTGCCGCCGGGCGCGATCATCACCATGGAGTACCGCTTCGGGCGGCTGAACCTGGAGGTCGAGGACGGCCGGGTGAAGCGCGCCTGGAAGGGCTGAGACCCGGCAGCGAAGGACAAGGGCCGAGATCCGGCATCACGACGGACGCCTGACGGACGAAGGCCCGGCTCACGGGGAGCCGGGCCTTTCACCGTGCGGGGCATGGGCTGTGCGTACCGGCCCCGCTGTCGGGTGGCTGTCTCGTGTCAGCCGCCCGCGACCGGGCGGGCCGGGGCCGCGTTGTGCGCGACCCGGTCGGCGTGGGGCGGCCGGCGGGAGCCCGTCGGGGTGACCGGAGCCCTGTCCGACCTGGCCAGATGCGGTCCGGTGGACAGGTGCAACGGCACGATCGGCGGATGGGCGGCGCGGGCCGCGACCTCGGTCTCCCGCAGGCCCGCGGACTCCTCGACGGGCCCCCGTGCCACGGCCGTTCCCGCGGCGGCGGGTGCGGGCGCCTGCGCGGGTGTCCTGCGACGGTCGCGCAAGGAGTCGCGCAGCGAGAGGATCCAGGCCTCGGCCCGGGCGATCAGCGGCTCGAACCAGGGCAGCGCCAGCATGATCAGCAGACCGGCGGCCCAGCCCAGCAGGACGTCGCTCAGCCAGTGCGTCCCCAGGTAGACCGTGGTGAGGCCGACCCCGAGCGAGATCACGGCGGACAGCGCCGACAGCCAGCGCCGGGCCCGCGGCGTCGACGCCAGATAGGCCAGGATGCCCCAGGTCACCACGGCGTTGGCGGTGTGTCCCGAGGGAAATATGTCGCCGCCGAGCCACATCTCGTTGGCGCCGATCTCGGTGGCGTAGTGCGGGCCGAGCCGGCCCATGCCGATCTTGGCGGCGCCGACCGTGATGTTCAGCAGCAGCAGCGAGACCCCGAGCGCCAGCATCGGACGCAGGGTGTGCTGTCTCCAGGAGCGCCAGCCCAGCCAGGCCGCGACCATCACGGCGGTGGGGCCGCGCTGGCCCAGGACGACGTAGTAGTCCAGGAAGGCGTGGATCTGCTGCCACTGCTGGTACGGCCGGAAGAACATGATCTGCCAGTCGAGGCGGACCAGCCACGAGGTGATCACGACGGCCCACACGATGGCCACGTAGAAGGCCAGGGTGGAGGCGAAGAGGACCACCCGGTGCCGGGTCATCACCGGCACATCGATGTGAGCCGGTCGTTCCGGCTCACGGTCCAGCCTGGAGAAGACCCGGTCCAGACGGGTCGGCTTTGGTTCGGTACGCACTCAATCGACGTTACAGCGAGTGAGCTCCGGCGCGACGTGAATCACCGGCTTTGTGATGACGCCGTGATGTGGGATTGCTCTCATATTGATGTTTATTTCTGCTGAATGACGAATGGTTGCGCGACTCGGCCTTCAATTCTATGGGCTCGTACGGGGTTCCCTTTTGCAGCCCTTTTATATTCGTTCACCGAATGCTTGCGTGGAATTACCCGTTCGCTCGCGGTCCGTGGTCGGCCGGTCGGCCGAACGGTCAGGGCGGACCCGAGCCGTTCAGCCAGAACGCCCCGTAGAGCGCCGACACCACTGCGGCGGCCCCCACGATCGCCGCCGACCTGGACACCCGGGTCCCGGCGAGGGCCCGGGCGAGCGGCAGCAGCAGGGGGAAGGCGGGCATCAGCAGCCGGGGCTTGGAGCCGAAGTAGCTCGACGCGCACAGCGCCAGCGCGGTGACGACCCCCGTGTAGACCAGCAACGGCAGCGGCTGTCCCTGCCGTACGCACACGACGTACAGCCAGATGATCAACGCCACTCCGATGATCAGTCCGACTCCCGCCAGGGCCGACGGGAACGAGGTGAACTTGTCGGCGACGAAGCGGGCGAAGGCGTAGCCGCCGTCGAAGCCGTTGCGCCAGCCGGCTTGGACGTCGAGATAGCCCAGGGGCCCCCTGCCCGTGTGCCGGCCGACCCACAGGACGTAGCCGACGGCTCCCAGCGGTGCGAGGAACATGCCGAGGGCGCGTGACGCAAGGCGTGCGCTGTCCGGTGCCTCCGTACTCCGGTTCCGTCCGGACGGGGGAGCGGACTCGGGCCGCCGATCCCGTACGTACGACACGATCGCGGCCGCCCAGAGCGCCGCGACCACCGCGAGCCCCACCGGGCGGGTCAGTCCGGCCAGGGCCGCCAGCGCGCCCGCCACCACCCAGCGGCCGGTCAGGACGGCGTACAGCGACCAGGCGGCCAGCGCGGTGAACAGCGACTCCGTGTACGCCATCGACTGCACGATCCCCACCGGCAGCACGGCCCACAGCAGCACGGCGCAGACACCGGCCCGCCTGCCGTACACATGGTCGGCGACCGCGAAGATCCCCCAGGCCGCGACGAGCGAGGCGAGCGTGGCGACGGCGAGGCCGGCGTGCGCGTACGACAGCGGGGTCACCGCCGAGACCGCGCGCTCCAGCCAGGGGAGCAGGGGGAAGAACGCCAGGTTCGAGTGGACGTCGCCGTTCGGCAGGCGCACCTCGTAGCCGTAGCCGAGTTCGGCGACGCGCGTGTACCAGAGCGAGTCCCAGCGGGCCGACAGCAAGATCAGTGCGCTCTTGTCGCGTGCCGCGCTCCACCCGGCGAGGGCGACGAGGCCCAGGGTGCGCACGGCGGCGTACCCGAGGAGTGCGGGGGCGGCCCGCCTCAGGAGGGGCGGCGCCGGGCGCGTGGCAAGATCGGTCACGCGCTCGATTATCGGCGGAGCCGGGAACCGGCAGGGACCTGACGGCGTGGTGGGTCCGTGATGGACGGTGGCGGACGTGCCACGGACGACCGCGGGTCGACCCACGGACGACCGTCGGTCGGCCCACGGACGAGTGATGAAGGAGCGGTGGGAGACCGGTGGGCGGGCCGGGGCGTGGCGTACGCCACAGGCCGCACGGGCTTCCATGAGACACCCGCCACGCTGCACCCGCCGGGACTCGCGTACGCTGACGGCTCGCTCGCCGTTCGTTGCGCGGGTCCGGGACGCCGCTCCTCCCGGGCCGTGGCCGCAGGGGAGTCCCCGCCCCGTGGTTCCGCCGAACGCGAGAGCATTCTGGGAGGTACGTACATGTCCGGGACGCCCACGGCCGCCGCGCGACGCCGTCGGGGCACCGGGGCCGGTGCCAACCGCTGGGTCGTCCTCGTCGTCCTCTGCGTCAGCCTGCTGCTCGTCGCCGTCGACGCCACCGTGCTGCACGTGGCGGTCCCCGCCGTCACCGAGGACATCAGGCCGAGCGGCATGGAGCTGCTCTGGATCGTCGACGTCTACCCACTGGTCTGCGCCTCGCTGCTGATCCTCTTCGGCACCCTCGGCGACCGGGTCGGCCGCAGACGGATCCTCCTGCTCGGCTACGCCCTCTTCGGCGTCGCCTCCGCCCTCGCGGCCTTCGCCGACAACCCGCAGGTCCTGATCGCGGCCCGCGCTCTGCTCGGCGTCGGCGGCGCGATGATCATGCCCGCCACGCTGTCGATCCTGCGCCAGGTCTTCCCCGACCGGCGCGAGCGGGCGCTCGCCATCGGCGTGTGGAGCGCGGTCGCCGCCGTCGGCGCGGCCGTGGGACCGCTGCTCGGCGGGTTCCTGCTGGAGCACTTCTGGTGGGGCTCGGTCTTCCTGGTCAACATCCCGCTGATGCTCGTGAGCCTGCCGATCGGACGGCTGCTGCTGCCCGAGTCGACGGGCGAGCGCGACGGGCCCTGGGACGTGGTCGGCGCCCTGATGGCCGCCGTCGGTCTCTTCGGTGTCGTCCTCGCGGTGAAGCGGCTCGGCGGCGGACACCCTCCCTTCGACCCGGGCACCGCGCTCGCCCTCCTCGGCGGCGGCGGGCTGCTGGCCGCGTTCGTACGGCGGCAGCGGCGCCGGAGGCGTCCGCTGGTCGACCTGCGGATGTTCGCGCGGCCCGCGTTCAGCACCTCGGTCGGCTGCATCGTCCTCGCGATGCTCGCCCTGGTGGGCCTCGAACTGATCGCCGCGCAGTATCTGCAACTCGTCCTCGGGCTGTCCCCGCTGGAGACCGGGCTGCGTCTGCTGCCCCTGACCGTCGCCGCGATGGCCGCCGGGCTCGTCGGCTCCCACCTGCTGCACCGCTTCGGGCCGCGCCGCATGGTCTGCGTCGGCTTCTGCCTCACCGCCTTCGCGGTCGTCCTGCTGACGGGCATGGGACGTCACGACAACGCGGGGCTGCTGCTCACCGGGTTCGTGCTGCTGGGCTTCGGCCTGGAGACGACCCTCTTCGGCGCGTACGAGTCGATGCTGAGCGAGGCCCCCGCGTCCTCGGCGGGCGGGGCGGCGGCGATCGGCGAGACGTCGTACCAGTTGGGCGCCGGTATCGGGATCGCGCTCCTCGGGAGCGTGATGAACGCGGCGTACGCGCCGGGGCTGGCCGCCGTGCCGGGGGTGCCGTCGTCGGCCTCCGCCGCCGCCGGGCACTCGCTCGGCGAGGCGTACGAGGTCGCCGACCGGCTGGGCGGCCCCGCGGGCGAGGCGCTGCGGCATGCCGCCCGGGACTCCTTCGTCCACGGCCTGCACGTGACGCTGCTGGTGAGCGCGGCGCTGCTGGTGCTCGGCGCGGTGATGGCGCTGAGGTTGCCCCGGGGCATGGAGTGCGGGTCCACCGCCGAACTGCCGGGGCCGCGGGAGGCCAAGGCGGCGCCGTCCGTGCGCGCGGAGTCGATCCGCTGAGCCGCCGCGGCACTCTCGGTGTGTCCGGCCGGTAGGGCCGGGACGCCGGGCCATGGGTAATGTGCTGAGCATCGCTAGTTTTACGAGCCGGAGGTTGTCCCATGGCCGCGCCCGCGAAGTCGCCGTCCTTCGACCCCGCCGATTTCCTCGGCCTCGACGAACTGCTGGACCCCGAGGATCTCGCCGTGCGGGACACCGTGCGGAGCTGGGCGGCCGACCGGGTCCTGCCGCATGTCGCCGAGTGGTACGAGCGGGGGGAACTCCCCGGCATCCGGGAACTGGCCCGCGAGTTGGGCGCGATCGGGGCGCTGGGGATGTCGCTGGAGGGATACGGGTGCGCGGGAGCCAGTGCGGTGCAGTACGGGCTGGCCTGTCTGGAGCTGGAGGCGGCGGACTCGGGGATCCGGTCGCTGGTCTCCGTGCAGGGGTCGCTCGCCATGTACGCGATCCACCGCTTCGGCAGCGAGGAACAGAAGCAGGAGTGGCTGCCGCGCATGGCCTCCGGTGAGGTCATCGGCTGCTTCGGGCTCACCGAGCCCGACCACGGGTCCGACCCGGCGTCGATGCGCACGTACGCCGAGCGGGACGGCGGCGACTGGGTCCTGAACGGGCGGAAGATGTGGATCACGAACGGCTCCGTCGCCGGGGTCGCCGTGGTGTGGGCGCAGACCGGGGACGGTGTGCGGGGGTTCGTCGTCCCTACGGACGCGCCCGGGTTGTCCGCGCCGGAGATCAAGCACAAGTGGTCCCTGCGCGCCTCCGTCACCAGTGAACTCGTGCTGGACGACGTGCGATTGCCGGCGGACGCCGTGCTGCCGGAGGTCAAGGGGCTGAAAGGCCCGCTGAGTTGTCTCTCGCACGCCCGTTACGGAATCGTGTGGGGCTCGATGGGTGCCGCGCGGGCCAGTTTCGAGTCGGCCGTCGCCTATGCGAAAACCCGTGAGCAGTTCGGGAAGCCGATCGGCGGATTCCAGCTCACCCAGGCCAAACTCGCCGACATGGCGGTCGAGTTGCACAAGGGGATTCTGCTCGCCCACCATCTGGGGCGGCGGATGGACGCGGGACGGCTCCGTCCCGAGCAGATCAGCTTCGGCAAGCTCAACAACGTGCGCGAGGCGATCGAGATCTGCCGTACCGCCCGGACGATTCTCGGCGCGAACGGGATCTCCCTGGAGTACCCGGTGATGCGGCACGCGACGAACCTGGAGTCCGTGCTCACCTACGAGGGCACCGTCGAGATGCACCAACTGGTGCTGGGCAAGGCGCTCACCGGTCTCGACGCCTTCCGGTGAGTCGCGCGGGGTGACCCGGGCACCGCAAGGCAGGGCCGGCGAGCGGCCCTGCCTCAGCTCTGGTTGAAGAAACCGTCGACCGGACGGCTCGCGACCTCGCCGCTGACGATCTCCGTGTCGGCCGGGGTCAGCAGGAACACGCGGTTGGACACCCGCTCGATCGAGCCGCGCAGACCGAAGATCAGGCCGGCCGCGAAGTCGACGACCCGCTTGGCGTCGGCGGGCTCCATGTTCGTGAGGTTCATGATGACCGGGACGCCGTCCCGGAAGAGTTCGCCGATGTGCCGGGCGTCACGGAAGCTGTCCGGCGTGACCGTGCCGATCCGGCGGCCGTGGTCCTGTGCCGACTCGGACGCCACCTTGACGCGGGGGTCGGTGACCCATGCCTCGCCGGAGCCGGCCTCCCGCTCGTCGGCGTAGTCGTCGTCGTAGTAACGCTCGTCATCGTTGTCGTCGACGAGGCCAAGCCAGGCACTCGCCTTGCGCACCGATCCCATGGACGCCTCCTCTCGCAGCGGTCTTTCGTGCTTTCCGCATCCCTATCGTCGTCCATGATGCGGATGTCTCGCCAAGTGGATAGACGCCGCACGGGGGTTTCGTGACGGTACTGGTGCAGAACGAATTCGTCGAGAGTCCATGTGCCCCAAGGGCTCCGCTGTACACGCCTGCTGACAGGGAGTGAAATAATATTGTTCGTGGCGTTTGGGTGAGTCGCGGGCCGTCCGGGTGAACGTTCCGGCGGCTACGATGCCGCGACGCCGACGAGCGCGCGGCGACACGGCGAGACACGGGGGAGTGTCGTGTTCGGAATCGTGAGGCCCTGCGGTCATCGCCTCGGCGAAGGGCTGCGCACCCAGTGGATGGCGCATCTGTGCGGTCTCTGTCTCGCACTGCGCACGGATCACGGGCAGTTCGCCCGGGTCGTCACTAATTATGACGGTCTGCTCGTCTCGGTTCTGACGGAGGCTCAGACCGAGCGCGTCAGCGACGGGCGGCGCACCGCCGGACCCTGCCCGCTGCGCGGGATGCGCACCGCCTCCGTCGCACACGGCGAGGGCGCGCGGCTCGCCGCCGCCGTCTCGCTGGTGCTCGCCTCGGCCAAGGTCCGTGACCACGTCGCCGACGGGGACGGACTGCTCGCGCGCAAGCCGGTGGCGCGCGCCGCGCGCCGGATCGCGACGAACTGGGGGCGCGCGGGGGCGCGTACGGGATCGGACATCGGGTTCGACACGGCCGTGCTGGTCGACGCGGTGGACCGGCAGACCGGCGTGGAGGCGCTGGCCGGACCGGGTACCCCGTTGCTCGCGGTCACCGAACCGACCGAGACGGCCACGGCGGCGGCCTTCGCGCACACCGCGGTCCTGGCCGGACGGCCGGGCAACGCCGAGCCGCTCGCCGAGGCCGGACGCCTTTTCGGGCGGCTCGCCCATCTGCTGGACGCGGTGGAGGACCGGACCGCCGACGCCGCCGCGGGCGCGTGGAACCCGCTGACCGCCACCGGGACCTCGCTCACCGAGGCCCGACGGCTCGCCGACGACGCCCTGCACGGCATCCGGCTCGCCCTGCGCGAGGCCGACTTCGTCGACGGCGGGCTCGCCCATCTGCTGCTGGTGCACGAGGTGCGCAGGTCGGTGGACCGGGCGTTCGGAGCGGTGCCGGTGTGTGCGAGCCATCGGCACGGCGGGGTGCCGGGGCCGGGGAATCCGTACGCGGGCGGCGCCGGTGATCCGTATGCCGGAGCCGGTGGGAATCCGTACGCCGGCGGCGGTGGGAACCCCTTCGGCGGTGGCAGCGGTGGCGGGGGCGGTGGCTTCGGTGTGCCGCAGCCGCAACCGCCGCGGCGCCGGGGGTTCTGGGCGGGGTGCGGGATGTTCACCCTGCTGTGCTGCACCTGTCGGCTGTGCTGTGCGAAGGAGTACGAGGGTCCCTGGTCCCGGAAGAAGCGCGAGGGCTGCTGCCGGGACTGCGACTGTGACTGCTGCGACGCGTGCGAGTGCTGCGGTTGCGACTGTTGAGGACAGGAGGGAACGCGAGGGGGGCGCGTGCGTGAAGGCCAAGGGGGAGAACACGAACGGCGCCCCTCGGGAACCGGGGCGCGCAGGGGGTCGGCTCAGCTCAACAGGAGGAGGACCACACTCGACCGAGGTCGATGTGGGAGCGCTTGACCGGCCACTGCTGCGGATGCGTGGAGCAGTGGAACAGGCATCCGAAAGCGAGTCAACCGACCTGAGACGTGCCGCTCACAGTTCGGACAGCCTTGACAGCGAGGGGAAAGGCAGCCGTTCGCTCGGCGCAGACCGCTGCCGAGGGGCTCGGTCGCCCGCGTCCGTCCCGCCGGACGCGCCCGTGTGAAGGCACCCGTGTTCGACTCGGACACCACGGAGCCTTTCGCGTGCCGTCTGCCTCTTCCTCTTGCTCCCCCCTGCCCTCTTCGCGCCCGTCCCTGGTGATCGTCGGCGCCGGACCGCGCGCCACCGGACTGATCGAGAGGATCGCCGCCAACGCCGGTGCGCTGTACGCCGGCGAGGGCTTCGACATCCACCCCGTCGACCCGCATTCGCAGGGGCGGGCGCATCTGGCGGGCCGACCAGTCGCCGCTGCTGTGGATGAACTCGCAGGCCGAGGGCATCACCATGTTCACCGACGAGACGGTGCGGACGGACGGACCCGTGCGGGAGGGGCCCACGCTGCACGAGTGGGCGGGGCTCGACGGGCGGCTCTTTGCCGACCGGCGTGTGCAGGGCGAGTATCTGCGCTGGGTGCACCGGAACGCCGTCGCCGATCTCCCCGAGAGGGTCGAGGTCCACCATCACCCGCGGCGGGCGTTCCGGGTGAGCGGACCGCCCGGAGGACGTCAGCAGGTGTGGCTCGACGGGCGTCCGCGTCCGCTGCCCGCGGACCTCGTCATCCTCGCGCTCGGCCATCTGGACGCCGAACTGGACGACGACCAGCGGGAACTGGCGGAGTACGCCCGTGCCCATGGGCTGGTCCACATGCCCCGGACTTCACCGCCGACAGCGACCTGTCGCCGCTGGCCCCGGGGAACCGGTGCTCGTGCGGGGCTTCGGGCTCGCCTTCGTCGACTGCCGAGGTTCTTCGGGCCGGGCCGGGGCCGTCGACGGCTTCCACCTCGTCCCCGTCGAGCCGCGCCGGGATCTGGAACGGCTCGTCAACGGGACGGTGGCGCTGCTCCAGCACCGTGGCCTGTTCCGCACCTTCCACCCGGCAGCACGCTCCGCGAGCACCTGGGCCTGACCCGGCCGCCGACCGTTACGCCGTCAGGGAGAGTGCGGTGGGAGGAGGGCGGGGAAGGCGACGGGGGTGACGAAGGACTGAACGGCCCAACGGACGACTTCCGGACACCCCCGGGCGGTGGACCCGCGTACTCCGACCGGGCGCCCCGGGGGGTGTCGCGTGCCGCGGCCGACGATAGTGGTGCTCGACGCTCCCGGGCCCTGCGGCCTGCTCCGACGACCCGTCATCCGGCCCCGCCGGGAGCCGATCAGGATTTACACAGAACCCGCACATATGGCCTGACGGGGTCAACTGGAGTGGAGGGCGCGCCGGTTGGGCTTCCGAGAGGCCGAAAGGCACCCTTGCGTGGGTCGGCGGTACGACCGAATACTTCCCCCCAGCGCCTTGTCAGGGACACGGCGTGTCCGGAATCCGGACCGTCGCCCTGATCTGCGCCTCACGGGCCCCGACCCCACGCGGGCCCCCGACTTCCCTTTGGAGGGAACGAACAGTGAGGATCAAGCGCACCACCCCCCGCAGCGGCATAACGAGACGGACCCGGCTGATCGCCGTGACCACCGGACTCGTCGCCGCTGCCGCCGTCACGGTCCCCACCGCCAGTGCGGCAGGCACCCAGACGTTCAGCGCGTCCGAGCTGAAGAGTGCCAGCTCATCGGTGCTCAAGGCTGATGTCCCGGGCACCGCCTGGGCGATCGACCCGGCGACGGACAAGCTCGTCGTCACCATCGACAGCACCGTCTCCCGGGGCGAGCTGGCGAAGATCAAGGAGGCGGCGGGCGAGAACGCCGGCGCTCTGACGATCAAGCGGACCCCTGGCAAGTTCAATAAGTTGATCAAGGGCGGCGACGCCATCTATGCGAGTAGCTGGCGCTGCTCCCTCGGCTTCAACGTCCGCAGCGGCAGCACCTACTACTTCGTGACGGCCGGTCACTGCACCGACGGCGCGGGCACCTGGTACTCCAACTCCGGCCGCACCACGGTCCTCGGTTCGACCGCCGGGTCGAGCTTCCCGACCAACGACTACGGTCTCGTGCGCTACAGCAACACGTCCATCGTCAAGGACGGCACCGCGGGCGGCGTCAACATCACCAGCGCGGCCACCCCGAGCGTGGGCACCAACGTCATCCGCACCGGGTCCACCACCGGTACCCGTACCGGACGGGTGACCGCCCTCAACGCGACCGTGAACTACGGTGGCGGCGACATCGTCTACGGCATGATCCAGACCACGGTCTGTGCCGAGCCCGGCGACTCCGGCGGCCCGCTCTACGGCAGCAACGGCGTGGCGTACGGTCTGACCTCCGGCGGCAGTGGCAACTGCTCCTCCGGTGGTACGACCTTCTTCCAGCCGGTCACCGAGGCCCTGAGCGCGTACGGGGTCAGCGTCTACTAGGCCGAACGGGATCCAGGCCGAACGGAACCGGCGCTCTTCCCCCCGGCGCCGGCCCCCCACCCGGCGGCAGCCGGCGATCACAGGCGAGCCCCCGCACACATGGTGTGCGGGGGCTCGCCCTCGTTCGGGCGGCGGAGTCACCCGGGGCGGTCCTCCGGCTCGCCCGGCTGAGGAGGAAGGTCGACCTGCGGATCGTGCCGATGCCGGTGCCCGCGCAGGAGGGCGCCCGGGACGGCGTCACGGTCCGGGGTGGCGCCGTGGTCTGGTTCGAGGTGACTTCGCCGGTGGACGCGATCGTGCCGGTGGAGGACCGCCGCTTCGCCGTCTCCCGGGCCTCGCTGCGGTTCACGGCGCGGCAGGCCGAGGCCGACCGCCGCAGTCGGTGAGTCGGCTGCGGGTCGGTGAGGGCTGGTCGCGCAAGTTCCCCGCGCCCCTGATGGGGCGGGGCTGCGCTCCTGCCTTTTCAACGGCCCGCAGGGCCGTTGTTCTCAGGGGCGCGGGAAACTGCGCGAGAAGCCCCACCGACCCGCAGCCGACGATGCTCCCGTCGAGTCCGGCCTCCGGATGGGCTGTTTCAAGACAGGACTAGACCTCACCCGGTGCGAAGGAGGTCGTTGCTTCCTGTGTTTGCAGTGTGAATTTCCGTGGGGGCAGGGCGGAGCCTTACCGGACGGTAATGACATAGGGGGCGTGCGCCCTCGTGGTGCGGGCGGCCGGAAGTCGACCTTGTGTGCCCCCTGTGCGCCTAGGAATAGTTGGCGCCGCACAGTTGGCATGGACGCGGCGTTTTCTCTTGTTCGCCGCCTCCTTGCCCGCATGAATTCCGGCCGGGCGGGGCCCCCACGCCCCTCTCGGTCAACCCCCCCACAGGAGGACACGAGTTGAAGCACCGACGCATACCCAGGCGCCGTGCCGTCGTGACGGGTGCCGGCATCGCCGCACTGGTCGCCGCGGGAGTGACCTTCCAGACTGCGAACGCGAGCGAGACCGCGCCGACCGCCGAGCCGAAAGCGCTCTCCGTCCTGGCGGCCGGAAAGCTCGCCCGGACGCTCGGCACGGACCTCGGCGCCGACGCGGCGGGAACGTACTACGACGCGAAGAGCAGGCTCCTCGTCGTGAACGTGCTCGACGAGGCCGCCGCCGAGACGGTCGAGGCGGCCGGCGCCAAGGCCCGTATCGTCGAGAACTCCCTCGCCGAACTGAAGGGCGCCCGGACGACCCTCAAGGCGGACGCCACCATCCCCGGCACCGCCTGGGCCACCGACCCGACCACCAACAAGGTCGTCGTCACCGCGGACCGCACCGTCTCCAAGGCCGAACTGGCGAGACTCACCGAGGTCGTGGACGGCCTCGGCGCCAAGGCCGAACTCAAGCGCACCAAGGGCGAGTACAAGCCCTTCGTGGCGGGCGGCGACGCCATCACCGGCGGCAGCGGCCGATGCTCCCTCGGCTTCAACGTGGTCAAGGGCGGCGAGCCGTTCTTCCTGACGGCCGGTCACTGCACCGAGGGCATCTCCACCTGGTCGGCCGGCGGCCAGGTCATCGGCGAGAACGCGGACTCCAGCTTCCCGGGCGACGACTACGGTCTGGTCAAGTACACCGCGGACGTCGACCACCCGAGCGAGGTCAACCTCTACGACGGCTCCACGCAGGCCATCTCCGGGGCCGCCGAGGCGACCGTCGGTATGAAGGTCACCCGCAGCGGCTCGACGACCCAGGTGCACAGCGGCACGGTCACCGGTCTCGACGCCACCGTGAACTACGGCAACGGCGACATCGTCAACGGCCTCGTCCAGACCGACGTCTGCGCCGAGCCCGGTGACAGCGGCGGCTCCCTCTTCTCCGGCGACAAGGCCATCGGCCTCACCTCCGGCGGCAGCGGCGACTGCACGTCGGGCGGGGAGACCTTCTTCCAGCCCGTCACCGAGGCGCTCTCGGCGACCGGCACGCAGATCGGCTGACAGCCGGTCAGTCGGTCAGTCGGTCAGTCGGTCAGTCGGTCGGCCGGCCTGTCGGCTGACGGCGGATCCGCCGGATTTCTCCTCAGGGCCGCCATCACCACGGTGATGGCGGCCCCCGCCACTGCCCAGGCGGAGAGCACCAGAAGCGGGCCGGTGGTGTCGTTGCCCTCGAAGTAGGCGATCGAGCGGGCCACCCAGACACCCGCGCCCGGGGGCAGCGCCGGGCCGATCGCCGCCCAGAACGGTGGCAGCAGCGGCGGCGGCAGCGCACCGCCGGCGCTCGGGTTGCCCGCGATCACCACCAGCAGGACGGCCACGCCGATGCCGGCGATCCCGAAGACGCACTGGAGCGCCAGCGTGGCCGCGCCCACCGCGAAGACGACCAGCGCCCCCAGCCCCCACAGCGCCGCCACGCTGCCCGGCAGGGCGGTCAGGACCGGCCCGGCGATGACCGCGCCGCCGAGTCCGCCGACGATCGCGAACAGGGCCAGGGCGCCCAGCCGGATGATCCCGCGCCGGATGTTGGTGGGTCGTGCCCCGGCGCTCATCGCCAGCGCCGACGCGCACAGATAGCCGCCCACGCACCAGCCCACGACCAGGTAGAAGGACGTGAGCCCGTTGGCGTCCCCGAGGTCGGCCGGGGCCACGTCCACCGTGCGCAGGGCGCGGCCCTCGGACCGCTCCAGCGCGGTGACGAGCGTGGCCAGCGCGGTGGCGAGGGAGCGGCCGCCCCCGGAGGCGACCAACAGGGTGTCGGTGGTGCCGGCCGGGTCGATCAGCAGGGCGCCGTCGATCTCCCGGTCCAGGATCCGTTCGCGCGCCGCCGTCCGGTCGGTCACCGTGCGCGGGTCCAGCGGCTCGCCCGGCAGCCGCTCCAGCCGGTCCACCGCCTGCTCGGCCGCCGCGGCCCGGGGCGCGACCACGCCGAACGGCACGTCCCTGAGCTTCGGGTGGTGCAGTGCCCCCACGTACGAGGCGATGAAGAGCAACTGCAGGGCGAGGACCCCGACGACGAGCAGGGTGGCCCGCGGTGTGATCCCGTCCTTGAGTTCGTCGACGAAGGATCTGGGGGCGGGCCCGGCCGTCTGTGTCATGTCCCCACGGTCCGAGGGGGGCGGTGTTTGCGCAGGTGGGACGGGGCCGAATGGCTATCGTACAGAAGTTCGAAAAGTGGTCTATGGTGGAGACGAGGGAGCTGTGAACTGATGTTCGAGCCGAGCGGCTGACCGGGGACCGGACGAGTGGCCGGTCGAGTGGTGGATCGAGTGCGGGAGGTGTGTGTGCCGGGGTTCACGCATCTGCGCACCGCCTCCGGGTTCTCGTTGCGCCACGGGGCCTCGCATCCGGAGCGGCTGGCCGAGCGTGCCTCCGAGCGGGGCATGGACGCCCTCGCGCTCACTGACCGGGACACCCTCGCGGGTGCCGTCCGGTTCGCCAAGGCATGTGCCGGTGCCGGGATCCGTCCGCTGTTCGGGGCGGAGCTGGCGGTGGAGGTGCCCGAGGCCGCCGTACGCCGTGCGCGGCGGCGCGCTCCCGTGCGCGGGGGCGCCTTCATCGACGAGTCGACCCCCCGGGTGACGTTCCTCGCGCGCGAGGGCGCGACCGGCTGGGCCGAGCTGTGCAGAATCGTTTCGGCGGCGCATGCGGACCGCGGCCCGGGCGGCGGCGGGAGCGAGGTCCCGCCGCTGCTGCCCTGGTCGGAGTCGGCCGCCGAGGGTCTGACCGTGCTCCTGGGCCCCGCCTCCGACGTGGGGCGCGCGCTGGCCGCCGGGCGACCCGACCGCGCCGCGAAGCTCCTGGTGCCCTGGCGGGAGAGGTACGGCGACGCGCTGCGCCTGGAGGCGATGTGGCACGGCCGTGAGGGCACCGGCCCCGGCTCGCTGCGGCTGGCCGCCCGGACCGTCGGGTTCGCCGCCGAGCAGCGTGTACGTCCCGTGCTCAGCAATGCCGTCCGGTACGCCGACCCCGGTATGGGCCCGGTCGCCGACGTCCTGGACGCGGCCCGGCGGCTCGTCCCCGTCGACCCCCGGGGCGAGCTGGACTCCGGCGAGGCCTGGCTCAAGGGCGCGGACGCCATGCTGGGCGTCGCCGAGCGGGTCGTCGAGGCCGCCGGGTTCCGCCGCGACACCGCGCACCGGCTGCTGGAGCAGACCCGGGCCACGGCCGCCGAGTGCCTGGTCGACCCGGAGGACGACCTCGGTCTCGGCACCGTCCACTTCCCCGAGCCGCGCCTCGTCGGCGCCGGCCGCCGCACCGCCCAGCGGGCGCTGGCCTCACGGGCCGCGGCCGGGATGGTGCGGCACGGCTACGGCGCCCGGCGCGCCTACTGGGAGCGGATGCACCAGGAGCTGGACGTGATCGCCCACCACGGCTTCGCCTCCTACTTCCTGACGGTCGCCCAGGTCGTCGACGACGTACGGAGGATGGGCATCCGGGTCGCCGCGCGCGGTTCCGGCGCGGGCTCCCTGGTGAACCACCTCCTGGACATCGCGCACGCCGACCCCGTCGAGCACGGTCTGCTGATGGAGCGGTTCCTGTCCAGGCGGCGGGTCGCGCTGCCCGACATCGACATCGACGTGGAGTCCGCGCGCCGCCTGGAGGTCTACCGCGCGATCATCGGCCGCTTCGGCACCGAGCGGGTCGCGACCGTCGCCATGCCGGAGACGTACCGGGTCCGCCACGCCGTCCGGGACGTGGGCGCGGCCCTCTCCCTGGACCCCGCCGACATCGACCGGATCGCCAAGTCCTTCCCGCACATCCGGGCCCGCGACGCGCGCGCGGCGCTCGACGAGCTGCCCGAGCTGCGGCAGTTGGCGGGGGAGAAACAGAGGTACGGCAGGCTGTGGGAGCTGGTCGAGGCCCTCGACGCCCTCCCGCGCGGAGTCGCCATGCATCCGTGCGGGGTGCTCCTGTCCGACGCCTCCCTGTTGAGCCGTACGCCGGTGATGCCGACCAGCGGCGAGGGGCTGCCCATGTCCCAGTTCGACAAGGACGACGTGGAGGATCTCGGGCTGCTCAAACTCGATGTGCTGGGCGTGCGGATGCAGTCGGCGATGGCGCACGCGGTGGCGGAGGTGGCCCGGGCGACGGGGGAGCGGGTCGACCTGGACGCGCTCGACTTCGAACGTGGCGCGGGCGATCCGGCGACGTACGAACTCATCCGCTCCACCGAGACGCTGGGCTGCTTCCAGATCGAGTCGCCGGGGCAGCGGGACCTGGTGGGGCGGCTGCAGCCGGCCACGTTCCACGACCTCGTGGTCGACATCTCCCTCTTCCGGCCCGGTCCGGTCGCCGCCGACATGGTGCGGCCGTTCATCGCGGCCCGGCACGGGCGGGCGCCGGTCCGTTACCCGCACGAGGATCTGGCGGAGCCGCTGCGGGAGACGTACGGCGTGGTCGTCTTCCACGAGCAGATCATCGACATCGTGCACCTCATGACCGGCTGCGGCCGGGACGAGGCGGACCGGGTGCGGCGCGGGCTGTCCGACCCGGAGTCGCAGGGGCGGATCCGGGTCTGGTTCGCCCAGCACGCCGCCGCGAAGGGATACGACGCCGAGACGATTCGGCGGACCTGGGAGATCGTCGAGGCCTTCGGGTCGTACGGCTTCTGCAAGGCGCACGCGGTGGCGTTCGCGGTGCCGACGTACCAGTCGGCGTGGCTGAAGACGCACCATCCGGCGGCGTTCTACGCGGGGCTGCTCACGCACGACCCCGGGATGTATCCGAAGCGGCTGCTGCTGGCGGACGCGCGGCGGCGGGGGGTGCCGGTCCTGCCGCTGGACGTGAACCGGTCGGCGGTCGCTCATCGTATCGAACTGGTGTCTGAATCAAAGGGGTCGGGGGAGGAGCGGACCTGGGGGATCCGGCTCGCCCTCTCCGACGTCCACGGCATCAGCGAGGCCGAGGCGGCGCGGATCGCGGCCGGGCAGCCGTACGCCTCGCTGCTGGACTTCTGGGAGCGGGCGCGGCCGAGCAGGCCCCTGGCCCAGCGGCTCGCCCAGGTCGGCGCGCTGGACGCCTTCGGTGCCAACCGGCGTGATCTGCAACTGCACCTGACCGAACTGCACCGGGGCGCCCGGGGCGCGGGCGGCGGGCAGCTGCCGCTGTCCGGCGGTCGCAGGACCGCCCCCGCCGGGCTGCCGGACCTGTCCTCCGCGGAACGGCTCAGCGCCGAGCTGGGCGTGTTGTCGATGGACGTCTCCCGCAATCTGATGGACGACCACCGGGCGTTCCTCGACGAGCTGGGCGTGGTGTCGGCGCGGCGGCTGCGCGAGACGCGGCACGGGGAGACGGTCCTGGTCGCGGGCGCCAAGGCGGCGACCCAGACCCCGCCCATCCGCTCGGGCAAACGGGTCGTCTTCACCACCCTCGACGACGGCACCGGCCTGATCGACCTCGCCTTCTTCGACGACTCCCACGACGCCTGCGCCCACACCGTCTTCCACTCCTGGCTGCTGCTGGTGCGCGGGGTGGTGCAGCGGCGCGGCCCGCGCAGTCTCAGTGTGGTGGGCGCCGCCGCCTGGAACCTCGCCGAACTGGTGGAGCTGCGGCGCGAGGGCGGCCTCGACGCGGTGGCACCCCGGCTGGCGGAGCCCGTGGACACCGGTGCCGCCCCCGAGGACGCGGCCTCCGACGGCGGCCGGCGCGGTGACTCCGGCCGGCGGATCCGTATGTCCACCGGCTATCAGATGAATCCATGGGCCGATCTGCGGCCCGCGGGCGACGAGCCCTCACAAGGTCCTTCTCGGATACGGAAGTTGTGGCACCAGAGTCCAGGGAGTGCGGGATGACCATCCTCTGCGTACGTTTCCAGCTGCCGCCGAAGTACGAGGCCGCCCTGCCCGGTCTCCTCGGTGTGGTCGAGGACTTCACCCCGGTCGTGGAGGCGCTGCCGCCGGACGGGGCACTGGCCGATCTGCGGGGCGCCGAACGGTACTTCGGCCGGGACGCCGGGGAGCTGGCCCGGCTGATCCGGGTCCGCGCCCTCGCGCTGTACGGCGTCGACTGCCTGATCGGCGCCGGGCCCGGACCGCTGACGGCGCGGCTGGCGCTGGGTGCGGCGGCGCCCGGGTCGCCGTGCGCGGTGCCCGAGGACCTCGTCGTGGACTTCCTCGCCGAACTGCCCGTCGCCGCACTGCCCGGCGTCGGCACCGCGACCGCCCGCACCCTGTGCGAGTACGGCCTGGAGACCCTCGGTGCCGTCGCCTGCGCCCCCCTGTCCACGCTCCAGCGCCTGGTCGGGGCGAGGGCCGGCCGCGACCTGCACGAGAAGGCGAACGGCGTCGACCGGGGCCGGGTCGTACCGAACGCCGCCGCGCGCTCCCTCGCCACCGAACAGACCTTCTCCCGTGACGAGTTGAACCCGGACCGGCACCGCCGCGCCCTGCTCGCCGGCACCGCCGAACTGGGTTCCCGACTGCGCGCCCTGGAGAAGGTCTGCCGCACCCTGACCCTCACCGTCCGCTACGCCGACCGGTCCTCGACGACCCGCACCCGCACCCTCGGGGAACCGACCGCGCACTCCCCGGCGCTGACCTCGACGGCCTACGCCCTGTACGACGCCCTCGGCCTCCAGCGGGCCCGCGTCCGCGCGATCGCCCTGCGCGCCGAGGGCCTCACCCCCGCGGACCGGGCCTCCCACCAGCTCGCCTTCGACCCCGTCGACGAGAAGGTCCGCCGTATCGAGGAGGTCGCCGACCGTGCCCGGGCGAAGTTCGGCCCCCGGGCGGTGATGCCGGGGACGCTGGCCGCGTGACTCCGCCTCGTGGCGCGGTCAGTTGGCCCACGGCGGCACGATCCGGGTGCCGTCGGCCAGCTCCGCCTCCAGGCCGAGCGAGGTGGCGACCCAGGTGACGGCGGTCTTCGCCGTCGGGTTCTCGACGGCGAGGGTGGCCCCCGCGTTGACGATCAGCGTGTCACCGGCGGCGACCCGCTCGGTGCGGCCGTCCAGTGTGACCACCAGCTCGCCGCTGAGCAGATGCAGGATCTCCTCCCTGGTGACGGTGTGCGCGGGCGCCTTGGTCCCCGGCGGGATCTCGCCCCGCCAGGCGGCCAGTTCCCGGCTGCCGGTGCGGGGAGTGGCGTGCGAGACGAAGCGGGCGCCGTGGATCTCGTGCGTGACGGCTTCGGACGGGCGGACGACAGGCATGGGGGCCTCCTGGGACGAACGGGTCGGGCGGACGGGCGGATGGACAGATGATCAAGTGGCTTGACCATCTGGTCATATAGTCAAGTTGCTTGACCAATTCGTCAAGGGTGTTTCAATGCAGGCGTGCAGAACTCCGAAGCCCTGGCCCTGACCGCCGCCCTGCTCGCCGCCGCCGGCGACCTGACGCGCCGCATCGACGAGGGGGTCGCCGCCCGCGGCTTCGAGGCGCGGACCTCGTACGGCTTCGCGTTCACCCGGCTCGCCCCGGACGGGGCCACGGTCACCGACCTCGCCGCCCACCTCGGGGTGACCAAGCAGGCGGCCAGTCAGCTCGTCGACGAGCTGGTGCGCAAGGGGTACGTCGAGCGGCGGCCGCACCCCGCCGACGCGCGGGCCCGACTGGTCGTGCTGACCGAACACGGGTGGGCCTGCACCCGGGCGGCGGAGGAGGCGGCGGCCGAGGTCGTCGCGGAATGGGCCGCATCGCTCGGCGGGGAGGGTGAGGTGCGGGCGTTGCGCGACCGGCTGGCGCGGATCGCGCCGTACGGTCCGATCAGGCCCGCCTGGTGACGGTTCCGCGTCACGTGTCAGTGTTCCCGACCTTCACTTGAAGTTTTTACTGACGCGTAACTTCCCACTTTTTCTACTCGCCCGTAACTTGGCGAAGAAGAACAGCATCCTCGTGATCCGGATCACAGGGCGTACGCCGTCGCACATCCCTTGAGCCGCAAGGAGATCACTCGATGCTGCCCTGGAAGCGCCTGATCAGACCGCTGGCCGCCCTGTGCCTGGCCGCCGCGGCGACCGTCGTCCCCGCCACCGCCGCCGAGGCCGCCGACACGGCCGCCGCACCCAGCCGTGGCTGGAACGACTACTCCTGCACACCCTCCAGCGCCCACCCCCGCCCCGTCGTCCTCGTCCACGGAACGTTCGCGAACTCCGTCGACAACTGGCTCGGCCTCGCCCCCTACCTCGTGAACCGGGGCTACTGCGTCTACTCGCTCGACTACGGCCAACTCCCCGGCGTCGCCTTCTTCAACGGGCTCGGTCCCATCGAGAAGTCGGCGGAGCAGCTCGACGCCTTCGTCGACCGCGTGCTCGCCGCGACCGGCGCCGCCGAGGCCGACCTCGTCGGCCACTCCCAGGGCGGCATGATGCCCCGCTACTACCTCAAGTTCCTCGGCGGAGCCGCGGAGGTGAACGCCCTCGTCGGCATCGCCCCCTCCAACCACGGCACCACCCTGAACGGCCTCACCGGACTGCTCCGGTACTTCCCCGGCGCCGGCGACCTGCTGTCCCGCGCCACCCCGGCCCTCGCCGACCAGGTGGCCGGTTCCCCCTTCCTGACGAAGCTCAACGCGGGCGGCGACACCGTCCCCGGTGTCACGTACACGGTCCTCGCCACCAAGTACGACGAGGTGGTCACCCCCTACCGGTCCCAGTTCCTCAGCGGACCGAACGTACGCAACATCGTCATCCAGGACCTGTGCGCGCTCGACCTCTCCGAGCACGCGGCGATCGGACTGCTCGACCGCGTCGCGTTCCACGAGGTCGTCAACGCCCTCGACCCGGCCCACGCCACCCCGACGAACTGCCTCTCGGCCGTCGGCTGACACGTGTGCGCACACACCGCCGGGGCCGCCCGGCGGTGCGTACGCGTGCTGCCGGGGCCTGTCCGGCCTGAGCCGCCCGACAGGCCCCGGAAGTTCCTCAGCGACCGTGCCGCCCGCCGGTCGTCGCACGGCGGCGGGCCGCGGCGAAGAGCAGGGCGGAGCCGAGGGCCAGGACCGCCCCGCCGCCGAGCGCCACGTAGGGGGTCATGCCCTCGCCGCCGGTGTCGGCGAGAGCCTCCGCACCGCCGACGGGCTCCGCGAGGCGGCCCGCGCCCCCCTCCTCCGCGGCCCGCCCGGTGTCCGTCGTCGACTTCGCGGTCGGTGCCACGTCGGCGGCCACCTTCTCGGACGTCCTCGCCGACGCCTTCGCCGATGCCTCCGGCGCGGGGTCCGTCGTCGTGCGCGTGGCGTCGTCGCCGTGACCGCCGTGACCGACCGTCGACCTGTCGGTGCCGTCCTCGATCTGCTCGTCGGAGGGCGCGGACGCGCCCGGCCCGGCCGCGGTGCCGCCGAAGGTGACGTCCGAGCAGGAATAGAACGCCTCCGGGCTGTCCGAACGCTGCCACACCGCGTACAGCACATGCCTGCCGGAGCGCTGCGGGAGAGTGCCGGAGAACGTGTAGAAGCCGCCCGACGCGACCGGGTCGGTGGCCTTCGCGACCGGGTGCGCGAGGTCGAGGTCGTCCCAGCCGAGCGGCCGGGACGGATCGTGGCCGGGCTTGGTGACGTACACCTCGAAGGTGCCCTTGTGCGGGGCCGTCACCGTACCTGAAGGTGTACGACCCGGCACGCACGCCGGTCGCCGGCCAGTCGGCACGGGCCAGGTCCAGGCCCCGGAACGCCTCGTCGCCCGCGCCGCACAGCTCGCCGTCGGGGATCAGCTCACGGTGGCGGCCGGCCGCCTCGCCGATCCGTACGCCGTTCCAGTCGTAGAGCGCCTGGGTGCCGCCGGCCGCGACCGCCGCCGCGCACGCCGCCGACCCCGGGCTCTCGGGCCCCTCCGCGTAGCACTGCGCCACCCGGCTCACCGGGTCGCTCATCGAACCGTGCGCCGCGGCCGGCCCGGCGGCGCACACGGCCAGGGCGAGCGGGGTGACACCGGCGACGGCCGCGGTGGCGAACGCGGCGGCCTTGCGGCGGGCGGCGGGCACGGGCATGGCGGTGCGCTCCTCACACGGTCCTGTACGGCTCCGGGGTGGGTCCCGGACACCGGGGGCGATCAGCAAGCTAGCCCCGGAGAACCGTGGAATCGCCTGTCGGGGGCGAGTGCGGCGGATCCTTATGGTGGCGTTAAGGAGGGGCTAACCGAGGGCTCAGGAACGGGCGTTCCCCTCCGGTCCGGTGATCCCTCTCTTACCCGGGCGCGGAACAATGCGGTCGCCCGCGTCCGTTGACGACCGGACGAGGACCGGTCGCCCAGAGGAATGAGGAACGCCCATGACCGCCGTACGCGGAACCACCGTGGACATCACCACCGAGGACGGCACGGCCGACGCCTACCTCGTCCACCCCGACGACGACACCACGCATCCGGCGGTCCTGTTCTACATGGACGCGTTCGGACTGCGGCCCCATCTGCGGGGCATGGCCGACCGGCTGGCCGCTGCCGGATACACGGTCCTCGTGCCCAACGTCTTCCACCGGTCGGGACGGACCCCGCTGTTCGACCTGCCCGAGTTCATCGACCCGGCCGCACGGCCGGAGATCTGGGGCCAGATCCTCCCGGCCATGCAGGCGCTGACACCGGAGCTCGCGCTGCGGGACGCGCCGGCCTGGCTGGACACGCTGGCCGGCAGCCCGCATGCCGCCGCCGGGCCCGTCGGGATCACCGGGTACTGCATGGGCACCCGGCTCGCCCTGCACACCGCCGGTGCCTTCCCGGAGCGGGTCGCCGCCGCGGCCGGCTTCCACGGCGGGGGCCTGGCCACCGACGCGCCCGACAGCCCGCACCTGGCGGTGGCCCGGATCACCGGCGAGGTGTACCTCGGCCACGCCGACGAGGACCCGTCCCTGCCGCCGGAGCAGATCGACCTGCTCGACAAGGCGCTCACCGCGGCGGGGGTCCGCCATCGCACCGAGGTCTACACCGGCGCCTCGCACGGTTACACCCAGGCCGACACCGCCGCCTACGACGCCGAGGCGACGGCACGCCACTGGACCGCGCTGCTGGACCTGCTGGACCGCAACCTCAAGCGATCCTGATCCGGAACCGGCTCCGACCCGGCCCGTACACGGAGGTGCCCCCGGTCCGGGCCGAGGGCACGCTCCACACCGACACACAGACGCGGTGGGTGACGCGGTGGGCGGAGACACGAAAGGGATGACGTGGAGGGCCGTCCGGACGGCGTGGGCGGATGGCCGGCGGGGCCGACCGGCCAGGGGTGCCGGGTCAGCCGTCCGGCCACCAGGTGCGCGCGATGTCCTTGCGCACTTCCCGGCGTTCGACGGGACGTTCCTCGGCCTCGTCCCGCACCCGGCGGGAGGTGGACTTCCTCAGGGGCTTCTGCACGGTCGTACGGCGCATGGCTGCCTCCTTGCGTCTACCGGGTTCCGCGTTTTCACGGAGGTAGACCCTTTCCGGGAGCGTTACTCATCGTTCGTGCTGTGTCAGTGGCGGCTGTCACCATCTGGACTGTCAGTGGCAGGTGTCACTCTGGCGGCATGACCAACATCGACGACGGTGAAACCTCCCCGGCCCTTCGAACACCGGACAACCCGGGGGCAGATGACCCTCCGGGAGCCGTCGACTGGGACGCCGAAGCCCCCTCTTTCGACGACGAACCCGATCATGGCCTGCGGGAACCCGCCGTCCGGGAGGCCTGGGCGGCCCGCCTGCGGGACTGGCTGCCGCGCCGCGGCTGCGACGTGCTGGACCTCGGCTGCGGCACCGGGAGCCTGTCACTCCTCGCGACCGAGCAGGGGCACCGGGTGACCGGCGTCGACGCCTCCCGGGCCATGGTCTCCCTCGCCCGCGCCAAGCTCGCCGGACGCCCCGCGGTGTTCCTCGTCGGCGACGCGGCCGCCCCGCCCGTGGGCGAGGAGCGCTTCGACGTGGTCCTCGTCCGTCACGTGCTGTGGACCCTGCCCGATCCCGGCCGCGCCCTGCGCCACTGGTGCGGCCTGTTGCGGCCCGGAGGCCGGCTCGTGCTGGTCGAGGGGGTGTGGGGCACGCTCTCCCCGGCCGGCATACCCGCCGGGCGGCTGTACGGGCTGGTGGCGCCGCTGGTGTCGGACGCGCGGGTGGTGCGGCTGGAGGACGACTCCGCGCTGTGGGGGAGGGAGGTCGAGGACGAGCGGTACGCGGTGGTGGCCCGGCTCAGCCCAGCAGGGCCGTGAAACCGCCCTCCCGCGCCAGGAGTTCCAGTTCGTCGAGGGCCGCCACGGCCGCCGCCGCGGCCTCCGGGTCGCTCTCCACGAGCCCGCTCTCCGCGAACTCGTCCTCGTCCAGCCGCACGACGTCCGTGCCGTCGGCGGAGCGCCACAGGTCCAGGTCGAGGTCCTCCACGACGAGTTCCCCGCCGGAGAGGGTGGCGGGCCTGGTGATGTCGCAGTACCAGCCCTTCAGCGTGCCCCGGGCGTCCCTGACCTCCTTCACCGCGTACCACCGGTCGCGCCAGTAGTGCTCGGTGAACACGTCACCGGGCTCGAAGCGTACGAAGCCGAAGTCCCGTACGCCCTCGCTCGCCCAGGCGGCGCGGACCACGACCCGGACGCCGTTGTCGCTCACCAGCCGCGCGGGGTAACGGATCTTCGTACGGCCCGCCTTGAGCAGGACCACTTCCACCTCCGCCGCCGGCTCAGCCGAGTTCACGGACATACCGCACCTCCGTCGCACAGACCTCGTACCCGAACCACTTGTTGACCGCGAGCATCGGGCCGTTGCCGGTGTCGTTGCCCGTGAACGCCTCCGTACAGCCGGCCGCACGCGCGCGGTGCAGGGAGTCGTTCTTGGCGAGCTTGGCCAGACCCCGGCCGCGGAAGGCGCGGGCGGTGCCCGTCATCCCCGTGAAGTAGCGGTCCCGGCCGTCGGTGCGGACCGCGGTGAACGCGGCGGGTCTGCCGTCCACGACGACCACCGTGCTCAGGGCGTGGTCCAGCAGGGGGTGACGGTAGGTCTCCGCGAGCCACGACTCGTAGTCGTCGAACTCCGCTTCGAGGTCGCCGGGTTCGTCCGCCGAGACCTCCGCGTCCAGGTCGAACAGGGGGCGCGGGTCGTCGGCGAAGTCGGCGGCCGTGCGCAGTTCCACGCCCGGGGGCGGGTCCGCGAGCGGCGGGAGGGTGCCGTGGGCCAGGTCCAGCCGGAGGAAGTGCGCGGAGCGGCTGGACGTGTAGCCGCGCCGCTCCGCGAACGCCCGGTTCTCCGGGGTGTCCAGCACCCAGGCCAGCAGCCGCTTCGCCCCCACCGCCGCCAGCCGCTCCTCGGCGGCGCGCACCAGGAGCCCGCCGGCCCCCCGGCGTGGACGGTCCGGGTGCACGTACACGTTCAGGTAGCCCTGGCCCGGTTCGGGGCTGTCGTCGGCGATGCCCAGCTGTACGGTGCCGATCACCTCGCCGTCCGCCTCGGCGACCAGTTGCCGGTAGTGGGCCTCGGGAGCCGCGTGGGTGACGTCGTGGAGCAGGGACTCGGCGGTGCTGACCATGAAGGGCAGGGCCAGGCGCCGTACCTCGACGAAGGCCCCGGCGTCCACGGGGTCGGCGGCGCGGAGGGCGCGCACGATCACTGTCATGGGTGCGCACGCTACGGGGCCGCGCGGTGGGCTGCCTCCGAATTTCCGCCGGGTACGGGACAATCGCCGCGTGACCTTGAAGATTCGCATCGTGGAGGGGGGCGCGCCCTACGAGCAGGTGCGCGCCCAGATCTCGGAGCAGGCCCACTCCGGCGTGCTGCCCGTGGGGTACCGGCTGCCGACCGTACGGGGGCTGGCCGAGCAGCTCGGGCTCGCGGCCAACACCGTCGCCAAGGCGTACCGGGCGCTGGAGACGGACGGGGTGATCGAGACGCGGGGGCGCAACGGCACGTTCGTGGCGGCCGCCGGCTCGGCCGCGGAGCGCGAGGCCGCGGCGGCCGCCGGGGCGTACGCGGAGCGCGTGCGCCGCCTCGGCCTCGACGAGGCCGAGGCGCTGGCGGTGGCCCGGGACGCGCTGAGGGCCGCGTACGCGGAGTAGGGCCCTTTCACGGAGGGGGAGCAGAGCCTCTGGGCGGGGCTCGCGCCGGTGGCTCGGATCCATGTGCGGCCGCTCGGGTCTCCGTGCCGACGGCTCAGGTCCGCTGCGGTCGGACCGGTTCCGGTGTGCGGGTCGGCCGCAGGCCCGCCCCTCGTGCCGCGCTCGCGAACACCGTCGCGTCCCGCACCGCCGCCGCGTGGGGGTCGTTGTTGAAGTAGACATGGGCGTCGGCGTCGGCGGGCCAGGTGTCGGCGATGCGGTGGGCCCAGGTCGTCAGGGCCTGGCGGCCGTAGTGCGGCCAGGGGCGCGCCCGGCCCTGGTGGAGGCGGAGGTAGCACCAGTCCGTGGTCCGCCACAGGGGGGTCGCCGGGCGGGACCGGGAGTCGGCCCAGCACAGGGCCGCGCCGTGGGACTCCAACACCTCGCGGATCCCGGGGGTCCACCAGGAGTCGTGGCGGGGCTCGACCGCGATCCGGGTGCCGGCGGGGAAGCACGCCAGGCAGGCGCTCAGGAGGTCCGCGTCGGCCCGCAGGGTGGGCGGCAGCTGGAGCAGGACCGGGCCCAGCCGGTCGCCCAGGCCCCGCGCGTGGCTCATCAGGCGGTGCACCGGCTCCTCGGGGTCCCGCAGCCGCTTGATGTGGGTCAGGTACCGGCTCGCCTTCACCGCGACGACGAAGTCCTCCGGCACCCTCTCCCGCCACGCCTCGAAGTTCTCCCGCGTGGGCAGACGGTAGAACGCGTTGTTGATCTCGACCGTGGCGAAGCGGGCCGCGTACTCCTCCAGCCACAGCCGGGCCGGGCAGCCCTCGGGGTAGAGGGCGCCGCGCCAGTCCTTGTACTGCCACCCCGACGTGCCGACGAACAGGGTCATACCTTCATGTAAGCACCGGGAGGCCGGGAGAACACCGCGACGGGACCGCCTGGGCGCCATCGCCTACCGGCACCACCGCCTACAGGTACAGGCCCGCGTCCGCTCCGCCCCTCGGCTCCGGGACGGACGTCGGTGACGTGCCGCGGCGCAGCGCGTACAGCTCGGCCAGCGTCGCGCCCTCGCGGCCGACG
The DNA here is from genome assembly GCF_042802995.1 of Streptomyces sp. NPDC057438. Lineage (NCBI taxonomy): Bacteria > Bacillati > Actinomycetota > Actinomycetes > Kitasatosporales > Streptomycetaceae > Streptomyces > Streptomyces sp. NPDC057438. The sequence continues at coordinate 72,238 of NZ_JBHVDD010000019.1, read as the reverse complement.
CCCTCCTCGGTGCCGAGCCAGCCCACCGCCTCCGCGCGGGTCAGGGCGCCCACCTCGATCCGGGCGAGACAGCGGCCGGGGCGCACCACGGCGGGGTGCAGGCGCTCCAGGTCCTCGTTGGTGGTGACGCCGACGAGGACGTTGCGGCCCTGTCCGAGGAGGCCGTCCGTGAGGTTCAGCAGCCGGGAGAGCGCCTGGCCCGCCGTGTGCTTGGCCTCGCCCCGGATCAGTTCGTCGCAGTCCTCCAGGAGCAGGAGCCGCCAGCGGCCCTTGCCGTTCGAGTCGTCCTCGCCGATCGCGATGTCCATCAGATATCCGACGTCGGAGAACAGCCGCTCGGGGTCCAGGACGCAGTCGACCTGACACCAGTCCCGCCAGGAGCGGGCCAGCGTGCGCAGGGCGGAGGTCTTGCCGGTGCCGGGCGGGCCGTGCAGCAGCAGGAGGCGGCCCGCGATGTCCTCGGGGGTCGTCTTCATCAGCCGGTCCATCGCGTCCGCCACGGGCGCGGTGTAGTTGGGCCGCACCTCTTCCCAGGTGCCCGCCGAGATCTGCCGGGTCGTGCGGTGCGGGCCCCGGCGTGGCGAGACGTACCAGAAGCCCATCGTCACGTTCTCGGGCTGCGGCTCGGGCTCGTCGGCGGCGCCGTCGGTGGCCTGGCCGAGCACCTTCTGGGCCAGCTCGGCGGTGGTCGCGGTGACCGTGACATCGGCGCCCCTGTTCCAGCGGGAGACCAGGACGGTCCAGCCGTCGCCCTCGGCGAGGGTCGCGCTGCGGTCGTCGTCCCGCGCGACCCGCAGCACGCGGGCGCCCGGCGGCAGCAGGGTGGCACCGGACCGTACCCGGTCGATGTTCGCAGCGTGCGCGTAAGGCTGCTCGCCCGTCGCGAAACGGCCGAGGAACAGCGCGTCGACGACATCGGACGGGGAGTCGCTGTCGTCGACGGTGAGCCGGATCGGCAGAGCGTCGTGTGGGTTGGCAGACATGGCGCCATGATCCGTCACCGGGGGCTCCCCGTGCACCCGCTTTCCGCGGCGCGCCGCCGGACACGGGAACTCCCTGGAGGAGGCACGCCTCCTCCAGGGGAACTCCTGTTCACATGGCGGCGGTTGCCGTTACGGGACGATCTGCAGCAGCCGGTTCGGGGAACCGGTTCCCGGGCCGGTGACCTTGCCGGTGACGGCACCGGCGGTCAGGGCCGAGGCGACCTGGGCCGGGGTGGCCGAGGGGTGGCCGGCCAGGTAGACCGCGGCCGCGCCCGCGACGTGCGGGGTGGCCATCGAGGTGCCCGAGATGGTGTTGGTCGCGGTGTCGCTGGTGTACCAGCCGGCCGTGATCGACGAGCCCGGCGCGAAGATGTCCAGGACCGAGCCGTAGTTGGAGTAGCTCGCCCGGGCGTCCGTGTTGGTGGTGGCGCCGACCGTGATCGCCTCGGTGACGCGGGCCGGTGAGTACGAGGAGGCATTGGCGCTGCTGTTTCCGGCCGCGACGGCGTAGGTCACGCCGCTGGATATGGAGTTGCGGACGGCCGTGTCGATGGCGGTGGAGGCGCCGCCGCCGAGCGACATGTTGGCGACGGAGGGGCCGCTGTGGTTCGCGGTCACCCAGTCGATACCGGCCACGACACCCGCCGTGGTGCCCGAGCCGGCGTTGTTGAGCACGCGCACGGCCACGATCCTCGCCTGCTTGGCGATGCCGTAGGTCGAGCCCGCGATGGTGGAGGCGACGTGCGTGCCGTGGCCGTTGCCGTCCTGCGCCACGTTGTCGTTGGAGACGGCGTCGTAGCCGTTGAAGGCCCGGCCGCCGAACTGGGCGTGCGAGATGCGTACGCCGGTGTCGATGACGTACGCCGTGACTCCGCTGCCCGCGCTGTCCGGGTAGGTGTACGTGCCGGAGAGCGGCAGCGACGCCTGGTCGGAACGGTCCAGGCCCCATGGGGCGTTGGTCTGGGTGGCGTCCGCCGTGACGACCTGGTCGGCCTCGACGGAGGCGACCGCGGGGTCGGCGGCGAGTCTCTTCGCCTCGGTGGCGGAGAGCCGGGCCGAGTAGCCGTTGAGCGCGGACTTGTAGGTCCGCTTCACCGTGCCGCCGTACTCCTCGACCAGGTCCTTGCCGGCACTCGACGCGGCCTTGAGGCCCGCGCCCTTCTTGAGCGTGACGATGTAGCTGTCCTTGACGGCGGTGGGGGAGCCGGCCGCGAGCACTGTGCCCTCGGCCGGGGCGGCCTGGGCGGGGAGCGCGGTCAGACCGCCGAGCAGGGCGGCGGTCGCCAGGGTGGTGACGGCGGCGACGCGGATGTTCTTGATACGCAGGTGTGCCATTACGAGGGTTTCCTCCTCATAGGCGACGCGCGTCTGGGTGGGGCGCGCGTTCGTGGGGGGTGCGTGCGGGATCGCGCGCACGGCCGGGAACGTCGCGTTCCGCTCGCGGCTGTAAGCAGACTGAGTGCTCTACGGGTGCAGCTCAAGAGAGTTGAAGCGTTGTCATGTTTCTGTCACACACCCGAAATCGAACGCGAGTGGAACACGGTGGGTACGTTCGCTTGCGGACCGGAAAGTATTGACATGGACACTTCCGATCAACACGCGTAGTTGCTACGACGGTTGAGGCAGAGATCCTGCTAAAGGGAGGTTCCATGAGACGTTCCCGACTTGCGGCATACCTGACCTCACTCCTCCTCGCCGCCGGCGTCGCCCTCACCGGGGCCACGACGGCGCAGGCGTCCCAACAGGCCGCCGCCACCGGCTATGTGGCCCTCGGAGACTCCTACTCCTCGGGCGTCGGCGCGGGGAGCTACATCTCCTCCAGCGGCGACTGCAAGCGCAGCACGAAGGCCTACCCGTACCTCTGGGCGGCCGCAAACTCACCCTCGTCCTTCACCTTCACGGCCTGCTCGGGCGCCCGAACGGGTGATGTTCTGGCGAACCAGCTGGGACCGCTCGGCCCGGGCACGGGGCTGGTCTCCGTGAGCGTCGGCGGCAACGACGCCGGCTTCGCCGACGTGATGACCACCTGCGTGCTGCAGTCCGACAGTTCCTGCGTCGCGCGCATCAACACCGCGAAGGCGTACGTCGACTCGACGCTCCCCGGTCGGCTCGACGAGGTCTACTCGGCGATCAGCGCCAAGGCACCGGCCGCCCATGTGGTGGTGCTCGGCTACCCCCGCTTCTACCAGCTGGGCGGCACCTGCCCCGGCCTCTCGCAGACCAAGCGGTCCGCCATCAACAAGGCGGCCGACTACCTGAACACCGCGATCGCCAAGCGCGCCGCCGACCACGGCTTCACCTTCGGCGACGTCCGCTCCGCGTTCACCGGGCACGAACTGTGCTCGGGCAGCGCGTGGCTGCACAGCCTCAACCTGCTGAACGTGGGCGAGTCCTACCACCCGAAGGCCGCCGGGCAGTCGGGCGGCTATCTGCCGGTCTTCAGGAGCGCTGCCTGACGGCTCCGTCCCGGGCCCCGGTGAGGGCACCGGCCTCGTCGTCGTAGTCGGCGTCGGAGTCGCCGTACTCGCCGGGGTTCTCCCCGTCGTCGCCGGGGGAGGTCCCGCCCGTGGTCGGGGACTCCGTCTCGCACGTCACCGAGAACGAGACGGAGTTGGACTTCTTGTTCACCGGACCGCGGACCTCGACGCTGATCTCGTCCTCGTGACTGCCGTTCGTCGAGACGACGACCTGGTCCCGCTTGGTCTTCTCGCCGCCGGCCGGGAAGGACAGCGTCTTCCAGCCGGTGTCGTCGATCTGCCCGTTCTTCGCCACCCAGCGGTACTGGACGTCCACGGGGACGTTGCCCACGGTGAACGTCGCGGTGAAGTTGGGCACCTGGTCGTCCGGCGGCGGACAGGTGCCGGAGTAGTCGGTGTTCGCGCCCGTCACCGTCACGTCGACCGTCTGCGCGGGCGGCTTGCCGGTCGGCTTCTCCTCCGGTGTCTCGGAGGGGGTCTCGCTGTCCTCCTCCGTGGCGCCGCCGCCGGGCTCCTCCTCGCCCGTACCGCCGTCCGCCGTCCCCCCGTCGGTCCCGCCCACCGTGCCCGCCCCGTTGGTGGGGTTGCCGTCCTTCGCTCCGTCGTCACGGTTGACCCAGGCGTACGTCAGTCCCGCGACGGCGAGGGCGATCGCCGCGATACCGGCGACCAGGAAGACGAGGGCGCGGCGGTTGCGCTCCGGCCCGTCGGCCGGCACCGCGGAGCGGCGGGTCGCCGCCGCGGCCGGGAGGGGACGCGGCGGGGTCGGCGGCCCGGACCGGCTCGTGCCCCCCGCGCCCGCCGCGGGGAGGCCGGTCGCCGTCGGGCTGTAGGGGCCGGGCGCGACCGTGCCGGAGCGCGTGGTGCCCGCGCCGGAGGGCGTACCGCCGGCGCCGATGATCCGCAGGTCCCGCTCCGCCTGCTCGGCGGACGTCCGGTCGGCAGGATCCTTGCGCAACAGCCCCTCGATCACCGGGGCCAGCGGACCGGCCCGGTGCGGCGGCGGAAGCTCCTCGTCGACGACCGCGCGCAGGGTGCTCAGCGGGGTGTTCTGCCGGAACGGGGAGTTGCCCTCGACCGCCGCGTACAGCAGCACGCCGAGCGACCACAGGTCCGACTCCGGGCCGAACGCGCGGCCGAGCGCGCGTTCGGGAGCGAGGAACTCGGGGGACCCGATGACCTCGCCCGTCATGGTCAGCGCGGAGCTGCCCTCGACCGTGGCGATACCGAAGTCGGTGAGGACGACCCGGCCGTCGTTGGACATCAGCACGTTGGCCGGCTTCACGTCCCGGTGCAGCACCCCGGCCTCGTGCGCGGCGCGCAGCGCGGACAGCACCTCGGCGCCGATGTGCGCGGCGCGCTGCGGGTCCAGCGGGCCCTCGGCGTCCAGGAGGTCGGCGAGCGACACGCCGCGCACCAGCTCCATCACGATCCACGGGCGGCCGTCCTCCATGGCCACGTCGTACACGGTGACCACGTTGCGGTTGGCGACCCGGGCGGCCGCCCACGCCTCACGCTCCAGCCGGGCGTACATCCGCTCGACGTCGGACACCGGGATCCCGCCCGGAGCCTTCACCTCCTTGACGGCGACCTCGCGGTGCAGGACCTCGTCACGGGCCCGCCACACGGTCCCCATGCCGCCCTCGCCCAGCGGGGTCAGCAGCCGGTACCGGCCCGCGATCACCCGTTCACTGCCCGGTTGTTCGGACACGGCCACCCCTCGTCACTCGCATCCGTCCGCAATCTCCACTCCGAGCGATTTCCCCACAAAAGTAGCTCAGCCTAGGGCGGATGTTGCCCCCCTGAACACCAAACCAGCCCCCAGGGCGACAACCAGCAGGGCCGAAGCCAGCGGCACGGTCCTGCGCACCAGCGCGGCCGTCGGCCCGCCGAGCCTGCCCTCGCCCCGGTCCATCACCCGCGTCACCCAGCCGCCCGCCTTCACGACGGCGTACCCGGCCGCCGTCAGCGTGAGGGCCAGCCCGATGCCGTACGCCACCACGAGCAGCAGCCCGAACCACGCCTTGCCCAGCGCCGCCGCGCCGACCAGGACGACGACGGCCGACGGGCTCGGCACCATGCCGCCCGCGAAGCCGAGCAGGATCGTGCCGCGCAGGGTGGGGGCGGTGGGGTGGGTGTGGGTGAAGCCGCCGTGGGTGTGCGTGACGCCACCGCCGAAGAGGGAGCGCTTCTGGTCGGGGGTGTGGTCGTGGTCGTGCGTGTGGGTGTGATCGTGGCTGTGCGAGTGGTCGTGCCCGTGGTCATGGTCGTGACCGTGGGTGTGCTTGTGGTCGGTGCCGTGGCTGTGGGTGTGTGTCTCGGCCGGCGTGTGTTCGTGGGTGTGGGGCGCGACCGACGCGTGGGCGTGCGCGTGGGTGGGTGACGGGGAGGCCTGGGCGAGGACGAGTTCGCGGTCAGGCTCGGGCGCGTGGGTGTGCGTGTGGGAGTCGCCGTCGCCATGGCCGTGGGAGTGCTCGTGACCGTGCTCGTGGTCATGGCCGTGGTCGGGCTCGTGCTCGTGGTCATGGCCGTGGTCATGGCCGTGATCGTGCGTGTGGCCGTGGCCGTGGGCCTTCGCGTGCGTGAGCGTCAGCTTGCGGTTCAGCCAGGCGCGTCGGGCGAGCGTCACCCCCGCGCCCATCACGAACAGGCCGCTGGCGATGCCCAGCCAGGTGATCACGGACGGGGCGGCGGCGGAGCCCGCGAGGACGAGCAGGCCGAGGGCGACGACGCCCAGGGTGTGGGTGACCGTCACGGACGCGGCCATGGGCAGCACGTCGCGCATCCGGGCCCGGTCGCGGGCTGCGGCCGTCGCGGCCATCAGGGTCTTGCCGTGACCCGGGCCGAGCGCGTGCATGGCGCCCAGGAACATGGCGATGCCGAAGGCCAGGGCGCCGAAGCCGAGGGTGAGGTCGTGGCTGGAGACCAGGTCGTCCAGGGCCCTGGTCCAGCGGTCCGCGCCCCGCGGGAGGATCGAGGCGCCGGGCGCGTCGCCCCGCTGCTCGGCCAGCGCCGGTCCGCCCGGCTTCACCTGGAGGGAGGCCGTCGCCGTGTCCTCCGGCGACTGCAGCAACTCCTCCGGGTAGCTCGTGAGCCGCTTCGAGACCGACTCCTCGGGCACGTCCGACCCGGTCAGGGTCGTCCGGTCGCCCTGCGCGGTGACCTCGCGCCACCCGGGCCCGGAGTCGACGGCCGCGTGGAAGCGTACGTCGGCGGCCCGGTCGGGCAGCGCGGCCGTCAGCCGGCACTCCACGCGCAGTGTCTTCAGCCCCGCCTGGCCGGGCCGTTCCTCGGCCCGGCTCGACCCGAGCGCCAGGTCGACGGCGCTCCCGTCGACGGTGACCTCGCTGCCCTCGGCGGCCTTCTCGCACCGCTCCCGGGCCCAGTCGCGCACGCCCTGCCGCTCGATGGCGGGCGCGGCCTGGGTCGCCGGGATCTCCGCGAGGTCCTCGACGTGGAGGATCCTCAGCTGCCCGGGGGTGGCGACCAGACCGTCGTACCGGTTGACGGTGAAGTTGCCGAGCGGGTGCGCGCTCGCCGTCCCGGTGGGGACGAGGACGAGTGCGCAGGCGGCCAGGAAGACCGCCGTGCCGGAGGCGAACAGGCGCCGGGGAGTGGTCACTTGGCGGACTCCAGGGACTTCAGGGTCTTACGGGCCTGTGCCGCGCCGAGCGGTGAGAAACCGGCGTTGAGGCCGAGCGCCTCCTTCAGCGAGGCCCTGGCCGCCTTCTTGTCGCCGGCCGCGTTCTCGACCATGCCCCGGTGGTACAGGAACGTCGCGTCCCGGTAGCCGGTGGCGGTGGCGCGGCGGGCGTACGGCAGGGCCTCGTCGTCGCGGCCGTTGACGTGCAGCGCCCAGGCGAGGGCGTCCGCGGTGTGGACCGTCTCGCGGCGCTTCCACTCGGCCTCGGCGGCCTTGAGCGCGGCCTTGCGGTCACCGTGGTCGGCGGCGGCGAGCGCGGTGTCGAGGTCGGCGTTGACGCCGTAGGACCGGGCGATGGCGGTGTAGGCGTCGACCAGCGCGTACTGGTCGCCCGCCTTGGCGCGGTCGCCCTTCGCCTCGTACAGCTCGCCGAGGACGACGAGCGGTCCCGGCAGCGGATAGGCGGCCACGACCTGCTCCAGGCCGCGGATCGCCTCCGCGGTGTCGCCGCTCGCGGCCTGCGCGCGGGCGCGGCCCTCCAGGGCGGGAAGGTAGGTGTCGTCGGCGCCGAGGGCGCGCGCGTAGTGGGCGAGCGCCGCCTTGTAGTCGCCCTGCCGCCAGGAGAGCTGGCCGAGCTGGGTGGCCACGTAGGCGATGTCGCCCCGGCCGGCCGCCGAGTCCAGGGCCAGGTTCAGCACACGGCGGGCGGTCTTCACATCGCCGCGCAGCTCGTGGACGTAGGCGTACCGGGTGAACACCGGGATGCCGGGGCGGCGGGTGTCGGCGAGCTTCACGGCCTTCAGCGCGTCGTCGTAGCGGCCCAGTTCCACCAGGGCGTCGACGCGGCTGCACAACGCCCGCTCGCTGTACGGGTTCTCCTTGAGGGCCCGGTCCGCGTACCGCAGCGCGTCGCCGAACTCGTGGCGGGCGGCGGCGAGGGCGGCGAGGCCCGCGAGCGCCGGGTCGTTGTCCGGCCGCAGCTTCAGCGAGCGCCGCAGGGCCTTCTCCGCCTGGGGGTAGCGGGAGGAGTCGCCCTTGACGCGGGCCTGCTCGACGTAGGCGAGGCCGAGAGTGGACCAGGAGCCGAAGTCCTTGGGCTGTTGCCTGAGGTGGGCCTGGAGCTGCTTGACGCCCGTGTCCAGGTCGCCGTGGGAGAGCTGGGCGGCCGAGACTCCCGGCGAGGTCGACACGGCCACCGTCGCCCGGTCGTCGTCCTTGGCCCCCAGCGCCACGGCGAACCCGGTGAACGCGACGGCCAGCGCGGCCGCGCAGGCGGTGAGCCGCGCCGCCCGCCGCCGGGCGGACTCGGGCCGACGCCCGCGCCCGGAACCGACGGGCGCCGACTCGGGCTCGGCCGCGGGGGCCGGAACGGACGCGGCGGTGCGGGCCTCGGCGTCGGCCGGGGTGGCACCGGCCGAGGCGGCGTCCGGCTCGGAGCCGGACGCCGAGAGGTCGGCCGAGGCGGCGTCGGACTCGGAGCCGGCCGCGGTGACACCGGAAGGGGAGACGCCGGCGGAGGACAGGTCAGGAGAGGACACGTCCGGGCAGGACCCGTCGGGTCCGGCGGCGGAGGCGGACGCGCAGCGGTCGCCGGCGTCGGCCTCGGGAGCCCCTTCGCCGGGACGCGGACGCCCGTCCTGCGACGCGCTGTCGTTCGTACGCGGGGACATGCCCTCTCCTCAACATCCTTGCCGGGCGCGGTGTTCGTGATCGTGGGGCGCGGCCCGCACCGTGGGGGATGGATACGGGCGGGCCGCGCCGGCCTCGGTGGCCGGGCCCCCTGGGGGAGGGCCCGGCCGGTCCGGCCTAGTAGTAGGCGCGGTCGTTCCGGCGGCGCCACCACAGCAGGCCGCCGCCGACGAGCAGGACACCGGCCGCGCCGGCGCCCGCCGAGGCGGCGATCAGCGTGGTGTCGTCGCTGCCGCCCTCGACACCGGTGCCGATCGCGCTGCGGACGCTGTTGGTGGTGTTGCCCTTGACGGTCTTGCCACGCGAACCGGCCGTCGGCAGACCGACGTACGGGAAGGAGTGGCCGAACTTCTTGTCGTTCTTGTTCACCGCGTCACCCAGGTCGTTGGGTGCGTCGACGAGTTCGCCCTCGACGACCTGCAGCGCGATGTCGATCACGTCGTCGGTGAGCCGGCGTCCGTTCGGGAAGCCCTGGTTGTCGCCGTCCAGCACACCGAGCCGCTTCGGCTTCTTGGTGGGCTTGATGGAGGTGTTGAGGCGCAGCTGCTCCGACGGGGTCACGCGCGGCGGCTGGTTGAGGCCCTCGACACCCTTGAGGAAGACGTCGACGAGGTCGTTGCGCGGCTCCTTGGGCGCGGGGATCTTGTAGATCGCCTCGATGAGCTTGGGCAGCTCCGGCTCGGTGACGTTCTTCAGGAACTGGGCGTCGTCCGACGGCGAGGACGCGTTGAACTTGTCCTTGTCCCCGATGGGGTTGACGACCTCGTTCACCAGCGGCATGCCGAGGCGCGAGACCTGGCGGTACTGGCCGTCGGCCCCCACCCGCTGGGTCGTCGACCAGATACCGACGATCGGCTGGTCCTTGGACTGCACGAGCGCGGCGCTCGGGACCTGCAGGGCGATCGAGTTGACGTTGTAGCCCTTGAGGGTGTCCCGCCCGACCTCGGAGAGGTCGCCGCCGTACAGCAGGTCGAAGACGCGCAGGTCCAGGAAGAACGGGTCGTCGGCCTGGCCGGCGTACGTCGTCACCCCGCTCGCCGTCTTGTAGACCGCCTCGTCGCGCAGCTTCCTGAAGTTCGGCATCGACGCCTTGCCGACGTTGGACGGCGCCACCCACACGTCGTCCGCGAGCTTCGTCTTGGAGACCACGCGGCGGTTCTTCAGCTTGAAGAGATCGATGTCGTAGGTCTGCGTGATGTTGAGGTCCGGGTCGTCGAGGCTCTCCACGACGCCCGTGTTGTACAGGAAGGTCTTGTCGTTCTTCGTCTTCGTGTCGAACGTGTACCGGAAGACCAGGTCTTCCCGCGCGTCGCCGTCCTGGTCGACGCGGATGTCGTACTGCGCGTCCTCGGAGAAGGTGAAGAAGTTCGGTCCGCCCGCGGGCTCCTCGAAGGGGATCCAGTTCGCGATGACCGTCGTCGTGTCCGGCTTGTCGGGGCTGACGAAGGCGTAGACGTCGGTGTTGTCGAACTGGGGCTGCCCCGAGATCAGCGGAGCCTCGCGGTGGCTGGAGGCGGAGGCGGCCCCCGGCTCCAGCACGGTCACGCCGGCGGCTGCGAGCCCTCCGGCGGCCAGCGAAGCACAGATGAGGGACGCGATGCTCCGCCGTCCCGAGCCGCTCCTGGAAGTAGGTGTCGTCATGCCGTCCGTCCTCTGTCCCAACTTGCCTGACGAACGCCATTCGGAGCGGTCGGCAGGGTGGATTGGTCGAATCCCAAACGTTCTTACGGAGCGTTTGAAAGGTTGTCTCAGCGGAGAGCACGATTCGTTGATCCGATGTTCGGATCGGTCGACCGGAGACCCGCGTTTTGGGCAGTCCGATCCGTACCCCCATCCGGAGGTGGGTCGGTTGCGAATGCCTTACGCGCGGGGATGGCCGTGCTCGGCCGGAGACGAGGGGGAGCGTGTGGAGGCGGACAAGCTTCTGGTCCGGGTGGCCGGGGGCGACCAACGGGCGTTCGAGGAGCTGTACGCAGTGGTGTCCGGCCCGGTCTTCGGGCTGGTCCGCCGCGTCGTACGCGACCCCGCGCAGTCGGAGGAGGTGGCTCAGGAGGTGCTGCTCGAACTCTGGCGTTCCGCGGGCCGGTTCGATCCGGCCCGGGGCAGCGCCCTGTCCTGGATACTCACCCTCGCGCACCGGCGGGCGGTGGACCGGGTGCGCAGCGCCCGTGCCGCCACCGAACGCGAGCAGCGCGAGGGACGGCGCCACCACCACCCCGCCTTCGACCAGGTCGCCGAGGAGGTCGAGGCCGGCCTCGAACGCCAGTGGGTGCGCCACTGCCTCGACAGGCTGACCACCCTCCAGCGCGAGTCCGTCACCCTCGCCTACTACGACGGCTACACCTACCGTGAAGTGGCCGAGCGGCTCTCCTGCCCGCTCGGCACGGTCAAGACCCGTATGCGCGACGGACTCACTCGGCTGCGCGAATGCCTGGGAGGAGTCGCATGAGCGCCCTGATCCGCCGCGTGGGATCCGGGGGTCCGCGCACCCGCGCGGCCCGCCGGGCGTGTGGGCCGAGGGGAGGCGCGGCATGAGCCTCTTCCGACGCGAGGATCTCCACTCGCTCGCCGCTCCCTACGCGCTCGACGCCCTGGAGCCCGACGAACGGCGACGCTTCGAGAAGCACCTGGAGGGCTGCGACCGCTGTCCCGCCGAGGTGCGCGCCCTGTCCGAGGACGCCGTCCGCCTCGCCTGGTCCACGGCCGCCCCGGCGCCGGCGGCGCTGCGCGACCGGGTCTTCGCCGCCGTACGCAACACGCCCCAGGAGTACCGTTCCTGGAGCGCGCAGCCCTCGCGGCCGCAGCATCTGCCGCGACATGTGTGGGGCACCGAGCCGCCGCCGAAGTCGCGCGCCCGTGCGCCCCGTCTGCGCTCTTGGCTCGTTCCGCTGGCCACCGTCACCGCCGCCGCCGCGCTCGTGGTGGCCTCCCTCTTCGCCGTCCAGGCCGACCGCTCCCGGGACGAACTGGCCTCCGAGCGGGCACGGGCCAGTGAGATCGCCCACGTTCTCGCCGCGCCGGACGTCCGCGCGAGCAGCGACCGGGACACGGAGGGGCATGCGATCGGAGTGATCGCTTCCGCGGAGGAGGGGAGCGCGATCGTGACCCTCAGCGGATTCGAGAACCTGCCGAAGAACCGGGTGCACCAGCTCTGGCTCATGCGCCCCGACGTGCAACCACGCTCCCTGGGTCTCTTCGTCGGCGACACGCCCTTGGTCGCCGACGGAATGAACACCGACGCGACGTCACTCGCCGTGACCGTCGAACCCGACGGAGGATCAGCGCAGCCCACCGGCCAGCCAGTTGTCCAACTCGCCCTGGAATCGGTTGGATTCGGAGAGTAGTCAACAACCTCCTTGCGGGGTAGAGGAATAGCGGGGCCGTGATTCCCGAGTGCTCCAACGGGGCGATATGGTTACGCTGCCCGGGCCGGGTGGACTCGTACGGGTGGGGAGTGACATGGAACAGATAGCAGTGCGCAGGGCGCGAGTCCCTGCGGTCACATGCGGGAGCACCGCGACCAGTTCGCGGCTCGACCGCCATCTCTCGGTGCTGAGCGGCCCCGCCGTGCCGCAGCGTGAGGCCGCCGAGGCGACCTCGCTGATGCGCGAGCTGACGTCACGTTCCCCACAGGAGCGCAGCAGCCGCAAGGACACGCGCGTCGGCAGGGTCTCGCTGTTCGCACCCCTGAAGAGGCTGCGCCGCTCGCTGTTCGGCAGCCGCTAGCACCTTCCCGCACCTCAAGGGCTTTTCCGCAGGAGGCCCGCGTTCAGGCGACCACACCGTCCCGGCGCAACGCTGCGATCTCTTCGTCCGTCATCCCCGCGGCACGGAGCAGCGACCCGGTGTGCTCCCCGAGCGCGGGCACCGCTCCCATCCGCGCCTCGTCCCCGCCCGGCAGCGTGATGGGCGGCAGCAGTGCCCTGAGCGGCCCCACCGGTGACGCCACGTCCCGCCACCGGTCCCGCGCCGCCAGCTGCGGATGCTCCGCCACCTCCGTGACGTCCCTCAGCCGCGCACAGGCGATCCCCGCCGCCTCCAGCCGCTCCAGCGCCGTGACCGTGTCCAGCTCCCCGAGCGCCGTCGCGACCAGTTCGTCGGTACGCTCCCGGCGCCGGACCCGCGCCGGATTCGTCGCGAACGCCGGATCGTCGGCCAACTCCGGCCGCCCCAGCACCCGTTCGGCGAGCCGCCGCCACTCCCGGTCGTTCTGCACCGACAGCAGCACCCGGCCGCCGTCCGCCGTCGCGTAGGCGTCGTACGGCGCGATCACCGCGTGCCCGAGCCCCGTGCGCGCCGGCGCGGTCCCGCCGTGCAGGGTGTGGTGCAGCGGATGCCCCATCCACTCGGCCAGCGCCTCCAGCATCGACACCTCCACCGGCCCGCCCCGCCCGGTCGTCCCCCGCCGGACGAGCGCCGCCAGCACGCCCGAGAACGCGTACATCCCGGCGGCGATGTCCGCCGCCGGGATGCCCGCCTTCACCGGCTGCTCCGGTGTCCCCGTCACCGACACCAGACCGGCCTCGCACTGCACGAGCATGTCGTACGCCCGCTTGTCCGCGTACGGCCCCGACGCCCCGTAGCCCGAGATGTCCACCGCGACCAGCCGGGGGTGCGCGGCGCACAGCGTGGCCGCGTCCAGACCGAGCCGGGCCGCCGCGCCCTGCGCGAGGTTCTGCACGAACACGTCCGCGTCCGCCACCAGTCGCGTGACGACGGCCAGGCCGCGCGGGTCCTTCAGGTCCAGCGCCAGCGACTCCTTGCCCCGGTTGCACCACACGAAGTGCGAGGCCAGGCCCCGTGCGGCGGTGTCGTAACCGCGGGCGAAGTCGCCGCCGTCCACCCGTTCGACCTTGATCACCCGCGCCCCGAGGTCGGCGAGCTGCCGGGTGGCGAAGGGGGCGGCGACGGCCTGTTCGACGGCGACGACGGTGATGCCGTCGAGGGGCAGCGGATCGCCGGTGCGGGGGAGTGGGCGCATGCCGTGGATCATGACCCCGCCGGGACGCCGTTGTCATCAGGGCGTGCCGAGTCTCACGTGCCCCGGGGACCGGCCGCGTAGGTGCGGACCGTGAGCGGCACGAACACCGCGAGCAGGACGCCGCACCACAGCAGCGACCCGGCGACGGGATGGGCCACCGGCCAGGCGGCGCCCTCGGGGACGGGCGCGTTGCCGAAGAGATCGCGCAGGGCCGTGGCGACCGCGCTGATCGGGTTCCACTCGGCGGCCGTGCGCAGCCGGCCGGGCAGGCCCTCGGCCGGGATGTACGCGGTGGACAGCAGCGGCAGCAGGAACGTCGCGCCGCCCAGCTGCCCGGCCGCCTCCTCGTTGCGGGTCAGCAGGCCCAGGAAGATGCCCGTCCACACGGCGGCGAAGCGGAACAGCAGCAACAGCCCGAACGCCCCCACCGCCGCGAGCGCGCCCCCCTCCACACGCCAGCCCACCGCGAGCCCGACCAGCAGGAACAGCGCGGACCCGGCGGCCGTGACGAGCACGTCGGCCAGCGCCTGCCCGAGCGGCACGGCGGCCCGGCTCATCGGCAGGGCGCGGAAGCGGTCCATCACGCCCCGGTGCGTGTCCCGGGCGGCCTCGAACATGCCGGTCATGATCCCGCCGGCCGCCGTCGCCACCAGCAGACCGGGCACCAGGAAGCGCCGGTACTCCTCGCCCGGCACCGCGAGCGCGCTGCCGAAGACATAGCCGAAGAACAGCAGCATCGACACGGGCATGGTCTGGGTGAGGATCAGCAGCCCCGGGTTGTTCCGCAGCCGCCGCAGCTGCCGGCCCAGCATCGCCGTGCCGTCGTACGCCAACGCGTTCACGCGGCACGCCCCTTGAGGCCGGCGGAGCCCTCGGCGCGGTCCGCGCCGGAGCCCTGCGTGAGACGGAGGAACACGTCGTCGAGGGTCGGCGGGCGCAGGCCGGCGTCCAGCAACGGCACGCCCGCCGCGTCGAGTTCACGCACCAGGCGGGGGAGCGTGAGCGTCGGGTCGAGGGTGACCACGCCCACCGCGCGCCGCTCGTCGTCGAACGAGGGCCGCGCCGCGGTGAGTCGGTCGAGGACGGCCGCCGCCCCGGCCATCGCGCCCGCGTGGGCGACGACGACCTCCGCGTACGAGCCGACGAGCGCCTTGAGCTCGGGCGGTGAGCCGCTGTGCGCGATCCGGCCCCGGTCCATCAGCACGATCCGGTCGGCCAGCTGGTCGGCCTCCTCCAGGTACTGCGTGGTGAGCAGCACGGTCGTCCCCTCCTCCTTCAGGTCGCGCACGGCGTCCCGGATCCGGTTGCGGCTGGCCGGGTCCAGCCCGGTGGTGGGCTCGTCGAGGAAGAGCACCGCCGGACGCCGGATCAGACTGACCGCCAGATCGAGCCGGCGGCGCATACCGCCCGAGTAGGTGGAGGCCGGCCGGTCGGCGGCCTCCGTCAGCCCGAAGCGGTCGAGGAGGTCGCCCGCGCGGCCCGCCGTGTCGCGGACGCGGTGCAGCCGCGCGAACAGCCGCAGGTTCTGCCGCCCGGTCAGATCGCCGTCCACCGACGCGTACTGCCCCGTCACGCCGATCGCCCGCCGGACCGCGCCCGGCTCCCGCACCAGGTCGTGACCCGCGATCCGTGCCGAGCCCGCGTCCGGCCGCAACAGCGTCGCCAGCAGCCGGACTGCCGTCGTCTTGCCCGCCCCGTTCGGGCCGAGCATCCCGACCACCGTGCCCTCCGCCACGGCCAGATCGAGGCCGCGCACGGCGTGGACGTCTCCGAAACGCTTCTCCAGACCCTCACTAAGTACAGTGTACGTAGTTGTCATGGGGTGACCATAGCGCACTACGTACGCCGTACGTAACTAGGATGGTGACCGAGGTGATGATCGATGGCTGGCCGAGCGGACGAACCCGCTGTGATCTGGGCGCGTCCCGAGCGCACCGGCCGGGGCCCCCGACCCGCGTTCACCCGCGCGGACATCGCGGCGGTCGCGGTCCGGCTCGCCGATGCGGGCGGCCTCGACGCGGTGTCCATGCGGCACGTCGCGGCCGAACTGGGCTGCGGCACGATGTCGCTGTACAACTACGTCCCCCGCAAGGAGGACCTGTACGAGCTGATGGTCGACGCGGTCGGCGGCGAGCACGAGCTGTGGGAGCCCGGCGAGGACTGGCGGGCCGAGATGCGGCGGGTGGCGTACCAGACGCGTGACCTGCTGCGCCGGCACCCGTGGATGCCCCGGCTGATGTCGCCGGTCTACGGGTTCAGCCCCCACGCGATGCGCTACCTGGAGCACTGCCTCGCCTGCATGGACCCGCTCGACGCGCCCTACGGGACGAAGATGCAGCTCCTGGGCATGCTGAACGGGTGCGTGACGACCTATGTGGCGAACGAGCTGGCGACGGCCGAGCGGGTGCGGTCACTGCCGTGGTCGGAGGACCGGGAGAACGAGATCCGGATCGCGTATCTCGGGGCGCAGATCGCGAGCGGGGCCTATCCCCGACTCGCCGCGGCGTTCACGGAGGACCCGGGGCCGATCGATCTGGAGGCCGTGTTCGATCGGATGGTGGGCAGGGTCCTGGATTCGTTCGCACCCTGAGGTCTACAGCAGTGTGAACTGGCCCTCCGGGCCCTCCTCCCGGTGGTCCAGGACCGAGGCAGGCCTGCGGGACGGCTCCGGGACCGGGAGTACGCCGGCCTCGCGCAGGTCTCCCGCCGTGATCGGGCGGCCGACCGTCAACTCGTCCGCAGCGGGGCGGGCTTCCGCCAGCAGTGCCAGCACCGTGACCAGCTCCAGCAGCTCCGACGTCCAGGTCTGCGGCCAGGTCGCCGGGCGGATCGCCTCCAGCGTGCCCGGCTCCGCCTCTTCCGTCCTGCGGGCCAGCCACGCCTCCAGCACGCGGACACCGCCGACATGGAGGTCCCAGGCCGTGGACGGGACGGGGGAGATGCGGCCCTCGTCGACGAAGAGGGTCTCCTCGTCACGGTCGTAGCGGATCTCGACCGGCCGGGCGGGCAGCGGTGCGCGCACGTACGGGCGGCGGCCGCCGGGCAGCTTGGGCCGGTCGCCGTCGCGGCGCATCAGCCACAGGGTCCGCCGGCCCAGCTCCACGCCACGGGACCAGACGTCCGGTTCGGTGGGCAGCGGAACCCCGACGCCGTGCGGGCCGGAGCGCGCGACGGCCAGGATCCAGGCGAGGACGTCGACGGGACCGACGGGGCCGGTGCCCAGGCGCTCGCCGAGGTACTCCGGCAGGCCCGGTGCGAGGTTCGGCTCGACGGCCCCCGGGCGGCGGTACAGCGGACGGACGCGGCCTGCGCGGGGGCCGTGCGGCGGGGCGAGCGGGAGGACGGCCGACGCGAGGAGTGGGGGGCCGGGCGCGTCCGGGGCGGCCGTCTGCTCGACCACGAAGACCTGCCGCTCGTCCGCCACCCGCCACAGCTCGGGGCGGGCGGCGTCGATCAGCCGGTGGTCGGGGAGGAGCCACTGTTCGTCGAACGGGGCGGCGAGGACCCGGACCGGCTCGGCGCAGGGCCCCGACTCCCGGGCCAGCCGGCCGGTGCCGCCGGACCGGCCCGGCAGCTGGGCCACGGCCGAGGCCGGGGTCCGGGAACGGGTGGGGACGAACAGGGCCTCGCGGTCCGGGCCCTCCGCCTTCATCAGCGCGTCCCAGCGGGCCTTCAAGGATGCCGCGTCCGGGGCCGCCGGCCACCCCCGGCCCAGCCGTGGCGGTGCGACCGACCACGGCATGAGGTCCGCGAGGAGCGGAGTGTCGTCGAGCGTCACGCTGGGCATCGTACGACCTGGTCCTCCGGGTCAGTGGGCGTCGAGGGTGACCGTGAACGAGAAGCGGTCGCCGCGGTAGTGGATGACCGCCACGTCGAGGACGCGGCCGGTGTCGTCGTAGGTGACACCCGTGTAGTGGAGGATCGGGCTGAGCAGCGGGACCTGGAGGAGGCGGGCCGTCTCCGGGTCGGCGATGCGCGCCTCGACGGTGTCGGTGATCCGGCCGATGGCCACGCCCACGACATCGCGCAGGACCTTCGTCATCGGCCAGCGGAGCAGGTCGTCGCGGTCGATGCGGGCGGCCAGCTCGGGACGGACGTAGTTGCGGGCGTGGTTGGTGGGCTCGCCCGTCTTCTCGTCACCGCGCAGCCGGTGGTACGTGGCGACCTCGGTCAAGTCCGGGAAGTAGTCGGCGAGTTCACCCGACAGGGGGGCGCTGCCCTGGTCCAGCAGCTCGGTCGTCATGCCCGACTGCTGGGCCACGATCGCATCCACCGAACCGAGCAGGCGCACGGGCGAACCCCGCCGGGCGCTCGGCTCGATGAACGTGCCGCGCCGGCGGTGCCGGGTGATCAGCCCCTCGTCCTCCAGCTCCTTCAGCGCCTGCCGCATGGTCAGCACGCTCACCCCGTAGTGCCCGGCCAGCTGCTCCTCGGTCGGCAGCCGCAGGGGGTCCCGGGGCGACCGGCCGAGTATCGAGGCGCGCAGGGACTGCGAGACCTGATACCAGAGCGGCAGTTTGCGGTTCAGGACGATCGAGTCCGGAGCGAATGAGGTCACGACGCTATCCGTACCCGGCGGGACACGTTCAGTGCAACGGGCCGAAGTGGCGCCGCAGCCCGGACCACACGTCGTCGTACCCCCGCTGCAGGTGCTCCGCGCGGGCCGCCTGCGCGGTCACGAGGATCGGCCAGCGCGTCTCGAACATGAAGGCGAGACCGTCGTCGACCCGCTGCGGCTCCAGCTCCGCCGCGCTCGCCCGGTCGAAGGTCTCCCGGTCCGGCCCGTGCGCGGACATCATCGTGTGCAGCGAACCGCCGCCGGGCACGAACCCTCCTTTTCCGGCTGCCTTCGCGTCGTACGCGCCCTCGATCAGCCCCATGTACTCGCTCATCACGTTCCGGTGGAAGTACGGCGGCCGGAACGTGTCCTCGCCGACCAGCCAGCGCGGCGCGAAGACGACGAAGTCCACCCCGGCCAGACCGGGGGTGTCGGTCGGCGACGTCAGCACCGTGAAGATCGACGGATCCGGGTGGTCGTACGAGATCGTCCCGATGACGTTGAAACGGCGCAGGTCGTAGACGTACGGCGTGTAGTTGCCGTGCCAGGCGACCACGTCGAGGGGGGAGTGGTCGTAGGTGGCCGTCCAGAGGTTGCCGCAGTACTTGTTCACCACCTCCACCGGGCCCTCGACGTCCTCGTACGCGGCCACCGGCGCCCGGAAGTCGCGGGCGTTCGCCAGACCGTTGGCGCCGATCGGGCCGAGGTCGGGGAGGCGGAAGGGAGCGCCGAAGTTCTCGCAGACATAGCCGCGGGCGGAGGCGTCGAGGAGGTCGACGCGGAAGCGGACGCCCCGCGGGATCAGGGCGATCTCGCCGGGCTCGGCGTGCAGCAGCCCGAACTCGGTGCGCAGGAGGAGGCCGCCGCGCTCCGGGACGATCAGGAGTTCGCCGTCCGCGTCGCTGAACACCCGCTCCATCGCGGAATCGGCGTGGTACAGGTGCACGGCCATGCCCGTGCGCTGCGCGGCGTCGCCGTTGCCGCCGAGGGTCCACAGGCCGGCGAGGAAGTCGGTCCCGGCCGGGGGCTCCGGGAGGGGGTTCCAGCGCAGGCGGTTGGGGTCGGGGACCGTCTCCGTGAACGGGGCCGTGCGCAGGGTGCCGTTGTCCGTGCGGGTGAAGGCGGGATGGGCGGCCGAGGGGCGGATGCGGTAGAGCCAGGAACGGCGGTTGTGGGACCTCGGCTCGGTGAACGCGGTGCCGCTGAGCTGCTCCGCGTAGAGCCCGAGCGGGGCGCGCTGCGGGGAGTTGCGGCCGTGCGGCAGTGCGCCCGGGACCGCCTCCGAGGCGTGCTCGTTGCCGAAACCGGAGAGGTACTCCAGTCCCTCGGCCGTCTTCCTCACGTCCCCGCTCATGCCTGCTCCCTCGCCGTCCTCGATTCCTATGCTTCACCGTAGGATTCCATCGGGGCGGGCGCAAGGGGACCGGGTGGCAACCGGACGCCTGTGTGCGTCGGCGGATCGGGTGCATCGGGCGGAGAGGGAGAACCGGATCGCCGGGGGATCCGTCCTGTCAGTGCGGTGCTCTACTCTCCCGGAAGGCGGTGGACGTGCGGATGTCCGCCGCTCACCCGTGCGCCGCTGAGCGGGAGCGGCGGTACCGGCCGTACTGATATTCGGACAGCTCATCGGACCTAGGCGGAAGGCATCATGAAGCCCGTGTCCCAGGCGACCTCCCTGCGCCGCGCACCCGTGCAGCGGCGCAGTGCCGAACGACTGACCAGGATCCTCGACGCGTGTGCCGAGCTCCTCGACGAGGTGGGCTACGACGCGTTGAGCACCCGCGCGGTGGCGCTGCGCGCGGGTGTGCCCATCGGCTCCGTCTACCGCTTCTTCGGCAACAAGCGCGCGATGGCCGACGCGCTCGCCGAACGCAACCTGGACCGCTTCACCGACCGGGTCACCCGCCGCCTGCGGGCGACGGGCGGCCGGGACTGGCGCACCGCGATGGACGCGGTCCTCGACGAGTACCTCGACATGAAGCGCAACGCCCCCGGCTTCGCGCTCATCGACTTCGGCAACCAGATCCCGGTCGGCGGCAGCCGGCAGGAACCCAACCACCTCGTCGCCGACCGGCTGTCCGACCTGCTCTCCGCCTTCATCGACCGCACCCCCGACGAAGACCTCCGCCGCACGTTCCTCATCGCCGTCGAGACCGCCGACACCCTCGTCCACCTGGCCTTCCGGGTGGCCCCGCAGGGCGATCCGCGGATCATCGAGGAGATGCGGGCGCTGCTGCGGGCGTATCTGGCGCGCGTGCTGGACTGACGGTCTCGCGCCCGTGCCGCACCAGCCGCTGGCGTGCCGGCCCGCCCGACCGACGGCTCGCGTGCCCGCCCGACGGCCTGCCGGCTCGCCTGCGCGTCCCGGATCGACCGCTGGTGCGCCGGCCCGACGGCCCGACCGCTCGTCTGCGCGTCCCGGATCGACCGCTCGCGTGCCGGCCCGACGGCCCGACCGCTCGTCTGCGCGTCCCGGATCGACCGCTCGCGTGCCGGCCCGACGGCCTGACGGCCCGACGGTCCGACCCGCTCGCCCCCGACCGGCCCCGCCCGGAGGGCCCCGTGCCCGGCGCGGACCGTGGGCCAGGGTCGTCCGGCCCGCCTCCCTCCGGCCGCGGGCGGTAGGGGCCCGGCACCGAGGGCGGCGGCCTCGCGGATTCTCGACAGGACCCCGAAGGGCCTCCCCTCGGTGCATACCGGTCGGTATGCTCGGCCTCGGTGCCGCGGGCCTCACCGCCCGCCGCCCCTGTCCGAGCGTCACCGTCGCCGCCGTCCCTTCGGGAGGACCCGTGTCCACCACCACCGACTCCCGCACCGCCCTGCGCGTCTGTCCACTCTGCGAGGCGACCTGCGGGCTCACCCTCACCATCGAGGGCACGCGGGTGACCAAGGCCCGCGGCGACCGGGACGACGTGTTCAGCAAGGGGTTCATCTGCCCGAAGGGCGCCTCGTTCGGTGCCGCCGACGCGGACCCCGACCGGCTGCGCACCCCGCTGGTCCGCGAGGACGGCGAACTGCGCGAGGCCACCTGGCAGGAGGCGTTCGACGCCGTCGCGGCGGGGCTCCGGCCCGTCGTCGAGGCCCACGGCCCCAACGCCGTCGGCATCGTCCTCGGCAACCCGAACGTCCACACGATGGCCGGCGCCCTCTACCCGCCCGCCCTCATCGCCGGCCTCGGCACCCGGAGCCTGTTCAGCGCCTCCACGGTCGACCAGATGCCCAAGCACGTCTCCAGCGGACTGCTCTACGGCGACGCCAACGCCATCCCCGTCCCCGACCTGGACCGCACCGACCACCTGCTGCTCCTCGGCGCCAACCCGCTGGAATCCAACGGCAGTCTGTGCACCGCCCCCGACTTCCCCGGCAAGCTCAAGGCCCTCAAGGCACGCGGCGGCACCCTCACCGTCGTCGACCCGCGCACGACCCGTACGGCCAGGCTCGCCGACCGGCACGTGGCGATCCGCCCCGGCACGGACGCGCTGCTGCTCGCGGCGATGGCGCAGGTCCTCTTCGAGGAGGGGCTCGTCGGCCTCGGCGACCTCGCCCCGCTGGTGCTCGGGGTCGAGGAACTGGCCTCCGCCGTAGCGGAGTTCACCCCCGAAGCCGTCGCGGCGGCCTGTGACGTCGACGCCGGGACCATCCGCGCGCTCGCCCGCGAACTGGCCGCCGCGCCCACCGCCGCCGTGTACGGCCGCATCGGCAGCTGCACCGTCCCGCACGGCACCCTCGCCAGCTGGCTCGTCGACGTGCTCAACATCCTCACCGG
This sequence comes from Streptomyces sp. NPDC057438, assembly GCF_042802995.1. Taxonomy (NCBI): domain Bacteria; kingdom Bacillati; phylum Actinomycetota; class Actinomycetes; order Kitasatosporales; family Streptomycetaceae; genus Streptomyces; species Streptomyces sp. NPDC057438. Next base: position 50,141 of record NZ_JBHVDD010000019.1, on the reverse strand, counting down.
CAACCTCGACCGGCCCGGCGGCGCCCTCTTCCCGCGGTCCGCGACCGACAAGCCGACCCGGCCCGCCGGACCGGGCCGCGGCTTCGCGCTGGGCCGCTGGCGCAGCCGGGTCAGCGGCCACCCGGAGGCGAAGGGCGAACTGCCGCTGTCCGCGCTCGCCGAGGAGATCGACACCGCCACTCCCGAGGGCACCCCGGTCCGCGCCCTCATCACGATCGCCGCCAACCCCGTCCTCTCCGCACCCGACGGCGACCGCCTCGACAAGGCCCTCGACTCCCTGGACTTCATGGTCAGCGTCGACCCCTACCTGGGCGAGACCGCCCGCCACGCCGACGTCGTCCTGCCGCCGCCCCCGCCCTCCCAGGCCCCGCACTACGACTTCGCCTTCAACTCCTTCGCCGTGCACAACCAGGTCCGCTACAACCGTGCCGCCGTCCCCCTGGAGGACGGCCGCATGGCCGAGACGGAGATCCTCGCCCGCCTCGTCCTCGCCGCCACCGGCATGCACGGCGCCGACCCCTCCGCCGTGGACGACCTGGTCATCGGCCAGACCCTGGGCAAGGCCGTCAAGGAGGCCCACTCACCCGTCCACGGCCGCGACCCGAAGGAACTCGCCGGCCTGCTCACCGGCGACAGCGGCCCCGAGCGCCGCCTCGACATGATGCTGCGCCTCGGCCCGTACGGCGAGGGCTTCGGCGCGGAGCCGGACGGGCTGACGCTGGACAAGCTCCTCGCCCACCCGCACGGCATCGACCTCGGTCCGCTGCGGCCGCGACTGCCGCAGCCGCTGAAGACGGTCAGCGGCAAGGTGGAGCTGCTGCCGCAGCCGATCGTCGACGATCTGCCGAGGCTCCGCACGGCCCTGCGGGAGCGCCCGGCCGGTCTCGTCCTCATCGGCCGCCGCCATCTGCGGTCCAACAACAGCTGGCTGCACAACATCCCCGCCCTCACCGGCGGCTCCAACCGCTGCACCCTGCACATCCACCCGGACGACGCCGACCGCCTCGGCATCGGTGACGGCGACGCCGTTCGGATCAAGGGCGCCGGGGGAGAGGTCACCGCTCCCGTCGAGGTCACCGACGTCGTACGACGGGGTGTCGTGAGCCTTCCGCACGGCTGGGGACACGACCGTCCGGGCACCCGGATGAGCCACGCGGCGATCGACCCCGGGGTCAACGTCAACCAGCTCCTCGACGGCTCCCAGCTCGACCCGCTGTCGGGCAACGCGGTCCTCAACGGCGTCCCCGTGGAGCTGGCCCCTGTCACCGCCCGAGCAGGTGCAACGCTGTGACCAGGAGTTCTGCTCTTATTGCTCGCATGTCAACGTCTTGTTAACGCTTGTGGAGCCGCCCTAACGTCGTCGCACCGCCGGTGCCCTGGTGGGAGTTCAAGGGCGAACGTTAGGTATCCACATGCTGACCATCCTCGGCTTCGCCATGATCGCGACCTTCCTGGTCCTGATCATGATGAAGAAGATGTCGCCGATCGCGGCACTCGTACTGATCCCCGCGCTCTTCTGCGTCTTCGTCGGAAAGGGAGCCCATCTGGGCGACTACGTCATCGAGGGGGTGGGCAACCTCGCGCCCACCGCCGCGATGCTGATGTTCGCCATCGTCTACTTCGGCCTGATGATCGACGTCGGTCTCTTCGACCCGATCGTCCGGGGCATCCTGAAGTTCTGCAAGGCCGACCCGCTGCGCATCGTCGTCGGCACGGCCCTGCTCGCCGCGATCGTCTCCCTCGACGGCGACGGCTCGACGACCTTCATGATCACCGTCTCGGCGATGTACCCGCTCTACAAGCGCCTGAAGATGAGCCTGGTCGTGATGACCGGTGTCGCCGCCACCGCCAACGGCGTGATGAACACGCTGCCCTGGGGCGGCCCGACGGCCCGCGCCGCCACCGCGCTCAAGCTCGACGCCGCCGACATCTTCGTCCCGATGATCCCCGCGCTGCTCGTCGGCCTTCTCTTCGTCTTCATCCTCGCCTACTTCCTCGGCCTGCGGGAACGCAGGCGCCTCGGCGTGCTGAGCCTCGACGAGGTGCTGGAGCAGGAGAAGATCGTCAAGGACGAGGAGACGTCCGGCTCCGAGGAGAGCGTGCTCGTCGGCGCCGGCACCTCCGCCGCGGGCTCCGGCTCCGGCGACGACAAGGTCCGTACGGCGAAGACCTCCGGCGGCGCGGGTTCCGGCACCGACGCGGACGGCGACGACGACGAAGCCGACGACGTCCGCCTCCAGGGCCTGGACCCCAACCGCCCGACGCTGCGCCCCAAGCTGTACTGGTTCAACGCGCTTCTCACGGTCGCGCTGCTCACCGCCATGATCATGGAGTGGCTGCCGATCCCGGTCCTCTTCCTGCTCGGCGCCGCGCTCGCCCTGACGGTCAACTTCCCCCACGTCCCGGACCAGAAGGACCGGCTGGCCGCCCACGCCGACAACGTCCTCAACGTCTCCGGCATGGTCTTCGCCGCCGCCGTCTTCACCGGCGTCCTCCAGGGCACCGGCATGGTCGACTCGATGGCCAAGTGGATCGTCGACGGCATCCCGGGCGGCATGGGCCCGCACATGGCCCTCGTCACCGGCTTCCTGAGCCTGCCGCTCACCTACTTCATGTCCAACGACGGCTTCTACTTCGGTGTCCTCCCGGTCCTCGCCGAGGCGGGTGCCGCCCACGGGGTCTCGCCGCTGGAGATCGCCCGCGCCTCCCTCGTCGGCCAGCCGCTGCACATGTCCAGCCCGCTGGTGCCGGCCGTGTACGTGCTCGTCGGCATGGCCAAGGTCGAGTTCGGCGACCACACGAAGTTCGTGGTGAAGTGGGCGGCGGCGACCTCTCTCATCATCCTCGGCGCCGGTGTGCTGTTCGGCATCATCTGAACCCGGGAGTCCGCTTCTCCACAACCCGACTCCCCCGCGCCGGTGCGTAGTTCGCCCGCACCGGCGTGAACGTCCCCAGGAGGAACCGCATCGTGAGGCCCGGCAGGAACCGCGGCTGGCTGCTCCGCCTCGTCATCGCCTTCGGCTTCGCGCAGGGGGCGGTGTCGATGGCCCGGCCCGCCGTGTCCTACCGGGCCCTCGCGCTGGGCGCCGACGAGCGCGCCGTCGGTGTGATCGCGGGGGTCTACGCCCTGCTCCCGCTGTTCGCCGCGGTGCCGCTCGGCCGCAGGACCGACCACGGCCGGTGCGCGCCCCTGCTGCCCGTCGGCGTCGTGCTCATAGCCGGCGGCTGCGTCCTGAGCGGCTTGGCGAACTCGCTGCCGGCGATGGCCGTGTGGAGCGGGGTGATGGGTCTCGGCCACCTCTCTTTCGTGATCGGCGCCCAGTCGCTGGTGGCCCGCCAGTCCGCGCCGCACGAACACGACCGCAACTTCGGTCACTTCACCATCGGCGCCTCCCTCGGCCAGTTGGTCGGCCCGATCGCCGCGGGCGCCCTGATCGGCGGCTCGGACATGGCCCGCACCAGCGCCCTGGCGCTGGTGGTCGCGGGTGCCGGGGCCGCGGTCGCGTTCACCTCGCTGTGGCGGATAGAGCGCCCGGTGGAGCCCACGTCCCGTACCGGGCGGGGGGACAGGGTGCCGGTGCACCGCATCCTGCGCACCCGGGGCGTGCCGGGCGGCATCTTCATCAGCCTCGCCGTACTGTCGGCGACCGACGTCCTCACCGCGTATCTGCCGGTGGTCGGTGAGCACCGGGGTATCGCACCCTCGGTGATCGGTGTCCTGCTCAGCCTGCGGGCGGCGGCGACCATCGCGTGCCGTCTGGTGATGACGCCGATGCTGCGCCTGCTCGGCCGGACCGCCCTGCTCACCGTCACCTGTGTGCTCGGGGCCGTGCTGTGCGCCGGGATCGCGCTACCGGTACCGGTGTGGGCGCTGGCTCTGATCCTCGCCGCGCTCGGGTTCTGCCTCGGGGTCGGACAGCCGCTGTCCATGACGACGGTGGTGCAGGCCGCGCCGGACGAGGCCCGCTCCACCGCCCTCGCGCTGCGGCTGACGGGGAACCGGCTCGGGCAGGCCGGGGCGCCCGCCGCCGCCGGTCTGGTCGCCGGAGTCGCCGGCGTGGCCGCGCCGTTCGTGATGCTCGGCGCGCTGCTGCTGGTGTCGGCGGGCATCGCCCTGCGTTCACCGGCCCGGCCGGGGGCGAGCGGCGAGCCGGAGGCAGGGCCGGGTGAGGAGAGGGGGCCGGAGACCGGATCGGGCGAGGAGAAGAGGCCGGAGGCAGGGGCGGGCGAGAAGAAGTAGGGGAAGGCTGCCCGGTTCGGTGCCCGCCTGGGCCGGAAGGGGGACATCTGACGGGGTGTCGGGCGCGGCTCCTCCCGTGCCCCGTGTGATGTGACAGAGAGTCAGGCGAAAGAACGATTTGTGTGAAAATCGTCTGACTCGGAGGTTCTGCATGCCCACCTCGTCCCGCCCGCGTCCCGCCGGAGTGCGCGCGAGTGCCGCCACCGTCCTCGCGGCACTCACCGTCACGGGAGCCAGCCTGATCACGGCACCGGCCGCCGTCGCCGCCCCGGGCGACCCCGACGTCGTGATCCACAAGGTGGGCTTCCCGTTCGACAACCAGCGCAACCAGCCGCTGGTCTGCGACTTCTATCTCTCCGCCTTCAACTTCCCGGCGGACCCCACGCCGTCGCAGCGCATCAGCTGGACCATCGACAACCAGCCCCCCGCCCCGCGCACCGACCCCGTCGCCACGGGCGAGATCACCCTCGCGGCCGACGGCACCGGACACAGCACGCCCGTGGCACCGGAGAACGCGGCGCGGCTTCCCGACGGGGAGTACGTGCTGACCTGGCGGACCATCGGCGGCACGCTGGAGGAAGGGCGCAGGAGCATCAACGTCAACTGCCCGCCCCCCGGTCTCGCCGGTCCCGAGGGCGCCGTCCCGGCGGGCGCCGGGGGTCTCGCCCTGACCCAGGACTTCGCGCCGGTCGGGGGCGCGGCCGCCGTGGGCCTCGCCGCGGTCGGCGGGGTGGCCTACCTGCGGCTGCGCCGTCGCCGCGCCGATGGCGCCGCGTAGACGCCGGCCGAGGCCCTGGTACCGGACGCGCGCCTACCGCCTGGTGCGGACGGTCGTGATGACCGTCGCGCTGGTGGCGGGCGGCGTCCACCTGGCGGAGCACAGGGAGCGGGCGACGGCCGCCGAGGCCCTCTCCGGGGCGCCCGGAGCCCAGGCGTCCCTGTACTTCACGCCCCCTCCACCGGGCGAGCCCGCGCGCACCCCGTCGTCCGCCGCGCCCGCCCGCACCGCGCCCCCGGCCTCGGCACCCGGCCGTGGCGCCGAGCCCGGCGGGCGCACGCCCCCGGCCGGGCGGGTGAGCCGGGCTCCCGCCGAGGCGGCGCCGTCCGCCCCCACCACCGGACCGGCCGTGCCGAAGCGGCCCGCCCGGCCCCGTACGCTGCCGCCCTCCCCGGCGAAGACCGTCACCATCCCGTACCTCGGCATCGAGGCACCGGTGACCGGGCTCCGCCTCGACGGCCGGCGGCGGCTTCCCGCGCCGCCGGACGACAAGCCCACGCTGGTCGGCTGGTACGTCCAGGGGCCCGCTCCCGGTGGGCCCGGCACGGCGGTCGTCGTCGGCCACCGGGACACCCGGACCGGTCCGGCCGTCTTCGCCGCGCTGGACGTGATCAAGCCCGGGCGGATCGTGGAGGTCCTGCGGGCCGACGGCCGCACGGCCGTCTACACCGTGGACGCCGTGCGGACGTACGACAAGAGCCGCTTCCCCAGCAAGAAGGTGTACGGGCACCGCGGCCGGCCCGAGCTGCGCCTGATCACCTGCGGCGGCACCTACGACCGGCGGAAGGGGTACGCGAGCAACGTCGTCGTCTTCGCCCATCTCACCGCCACCCGGGAGCCCGCGCGCACCCCGTGAGTCCGGCGTGCGGAGTGCGTGCCGTACGCCCCCGGCGGGCCCCGGGGGGCGTACGGGCGCACCCGCGGACCGGTACCGGCGCGGCCGACGGATCCGGAGCGGGTGACCCCGCTAGAGCTGAACGCATGACCCAGCACTCCAGCCCCACCCGTACCCGCGTGCCCCTCGGGGTCGCCGTCTGCCTGCTGGCCGTCGGCGCCCCGGCCGCGTACGCCGCCCTCGCCGAGGACGTGCCCACCGGCTCCGTGGTCGCCCCGGCGCGCGGGTTGCCGTACATCGAGACGCGGCTGTTCTTCGGCACCGAGCGCCCGGGCGGCGGTCCGGCCGTCACCGCGGAGCAGTTCATGGCGTTCGTCGACCGCGAGGTCACCCCCGGGTTCCCGGCCGGGCTGACCGTGCGCGAGGGGCGCGGGCAGTGGCGGGACGCGCACGGCACGATCGAGAAGGAGCGGTCGTACGAGCTGATGCTGCTGTATCCGGTGACGGCGGCCGCCGCGAGCGACCGGAAGATCGAGGAGATCCGCGGCGACTACCGCGCGGAGTTCGCGCAGGAGGCGGTGGCGCGGGTCGACGACCGGACGCGCGTCGATCTCTGAGACGGCCCCGCCACGCCCGGTGCGACGCTCCGTGACCGATGGCGAGAAGAGTCCTGCCTCACGGCCCGGGGCTCTGGTGCCGGAAAACTATCAGGGCTAGTTTTTGGGGCGGACGACCACGCCCGCTCGGAAGGCAGCACGATGAAAGCACACGACGGCATGTACATCGACGGCGGCTGGCGGCCCGCCGCCGGGACCGGCACGATCGAGGTCGTGAACCCGGTCGACGAACAGGTGCTCGACCGGGTGCCGGCGGGCACCGCCGAGGACGTCGACGCCGCCGTACGCGCCGCGCGCGCCGCCCTGCCCGCCTGGGCGGCGACCCCGCCCGCCCAACGGGGCGCGCGCATCGGAGCGCTGCGCGACGCGCTCGCCGCGCGCCGGCAGGAGATCGCCGAGACGGTGACGGCCGAGCTGGGCGCGCCGCTGCCGTTCTCCCAGCGGGTGCACGCGGACCTGCCGGTCGCGGTCGCCGCGTCCTACGCCGAACTGGCCGCCGAGCACGTCTTCGAGGAGCGGATCGGCAACTCGACCGTCCACCACGAGCCCATCGGCGTCGTCGGCGCGATCACCCCCTGGAACTACCCCCTCCACCAGATCGTGGCCAAGGTCGCCCCCGCCCTCGCCGCCGGTTGCACGGTCGTCCTGAAGCCCGCCGAGGACACCCCGCTGGTGGCCCAGATCTTCGCCGAGGCCGTCCACGAGGCGGGCGTACCCGCCGGGGTGTTCAACCTGGTCACCGGTCTGGGCCCGGTCGCCGGGCAGGCGCTCGCCGAGCATGACGGCGTCGACCTGGTCTCCTTCACCGGCTCCACGGCCGTGGGCCGGAGCATCGCCGCGACGGCCGGGGCCGCCGTCAAGAAGGTGGCGCTGGAACTCGGCGGCAAGTCCGCCAACGTCATCCTCCCGAGCGCGGACCTGGGCAGGGCGGTCGCCACCGGCGTCGCCAACGTCATGTCCAACTCGGGCCAGACGTGCAGCGCCTGGACCCGCATGCTCGTCCACACCTCCCAGTACGACGAGGCCGTCGCGCTGGCCGCCGAGGCCGCCGCGAAGTACGGCGACCGCATCGGCCCGCTCGTCAGCGCCAGGCAGCGGGACCGGGTGCGGGGCTACATCGAGAAGGGTGTCGCCGAGGGCGCCCGGCTGGTCGCGGGCGGCCCCGAATCCCCGCGCGAGCGCGGCTGGTACGTCAGTCCCACCGTCCTCGCCGACGTGACGCCGGAGATGACCGTCGCCCAGGAGGAGATCTTCGGCCCGGTCCTGTCGATCCTCCGCTACGAGGACGAGGAGGACGCCCTGCGGATCGCCAACGGCACGGTGTACGGGCTGGCCGGCGCGGTCTGGGCCGGCGACGACGGCGAGGCCGTGGCCTTCGCCCGCCGGATGGACACCGGCCAGGTCGACATCAACGGCGGCCGCTTCAACCCGCTGGCCCCGTTCGGCGGTTACAAGCAGTCGGGGGTGGGCCGCGAACTCGGTCCCCACGGCCTGGCGGAGTACCTGCAGACCAAGTCCCTTCAGTTCTGAGCGACACGGTTCCGAGCGCCCCGGCTTCGAGCGCCCCGGCTTCGAGCGCCCCGGTTCCGAGCGCTCCGGCTTCGAGCGCCCCGGTTCCGAGCGCTCCGGCTTCGAGCGCCCCGGTTCCGAGCGCACCGTCACCCCCTCCCGCGAACACAGGAGAGTCATCCCCCATGGCCGTCCGAGCCGCCGTACTGCCCGCCGTCGGTGCCCCGCTGGAGATCACCGGGATCGAACTGCCCGAACCCGGGCCCGGCCGGGTCCGGGTGCGGCTCGCCGCCGCCGGGGTCTGCCACTCCGACCTGTCGCTCTCCGACGGCACCATGCGGGTGCCGGTGCCCGCCGTGCTCGGCCATGAGGGCGCGGGCACCGTCCTCGCGGTCGGCGAGGGGGTCACCCATGTCTCGCCCGGCGACGGCGTGGTCCTCAACTGGGCGCCGTCCTGCGGGACATGCCACGCCTGCTCGCTCGGCGAGGTGTGGCTGTGCGCGAACGCGCTGCTCGGCGCCGCAGAGGTGTACGCCCGCCGGGCCTCCGACGGCGCTGACCTCCACCCCGGTCTGAACGTGGCCGCCTTCGCGGAGGAGACGGTGGTCGCCGCCGGGTGTGTGCTGCCCGCCCCGGACGGCGTCCCGCTCGCCGACGCCGCCCTGCTCGGCTGTGCCGTCCTCACCGGATACGGCGCGGTCCACCACTCGGCGCGGGTCCGGGAGGGCGAGACCGTCGCGGTGTTCGGGGTGGGCGGTGTGGGGCTGGCCGCCCTGCAGGCCGCGCGGATCGCGGGCGCGTCCCGGATCTTCGCCGTGGACGTCTCCCCGGCGAAGGAAGGACTGGCCCGTGCGGCGGGAGCCACGGACTACGTGACCGCCTCCGAGAACACGGCCCGCGAGATCCGTGGCCTGACCGGCGGGCAGGGGGTCGACGTCGCCGTGGAGTGCGTCGGCCGCGCGGTCACCATCCGCACCGCCTGGGAGTCGACCCGGCGCGGCGGCCGCACCACGGTCGTCGGCATCGGCGGCAAGGACCAGCAGGTCACCTTCAACGCGCTGGAGATCTTCCACTGGGGCCGCACCCTCTCCGGCTGCGTCTACGGCAGCTCCGACCCGGCGCGCGACCTCCCGATCCTCGCGGAGCACATCAACGCCGGCCGCCTGGACCTGGGCGTTCTGGTGACCGACCGCATCTCCTTGGACGACATCCCGGCGGCTTTCGACAACATGCGGGCGGGCAAGGGCGGCCGGGCGCTGGTGACGTTCTAGTTCGGCTGCCCGAGCAGACCCCCGCCCACCCGCGAAAAGCACCCACCGAACTGATACACGCACGACCGTTGACCTCCATACCGTCCGGTCAGTACGTTCCCCGGAACGTCCCCGCACCCACCGGAGTGTGCTCGTATGGACACCGCTCCCGCCCCCGTCACCACCTCCCGTCCCCAGAGCCATCGCAAGGTCGCCACCGCCGCGGCCCTCGCCTCGGCCGTGGAGTGGTACGACTACTTCGTCTTCGGCATAGCCGCCGCCCTCGTCCTGGGCGATCTCTACTTCCCGGCCGGCAGCTCCTCCGCGGGTGTGCTCGCCGCGTTCGCCGCCTTCGCCGTCGGCTTCCTCGCCCGCCCCCTCGGCGGCATCGTCGCCGGTCACCTCGGCGACAAACGGGGCCGCAAACCCATGCTGGTGCTGGCCCTCACCCTGATGGGCCTGGCCACCACCGCCATCGGCCTCCTCCCCACGTACGAGACGATCGGGATCGCCGCTCCGATCCTGCTCGTCCTCCTGCGTGTCGCCCAAGGGGTCGCCGTCGGCGCCCAGTGGGGCGGCGCGATGCTGCTGGCCACCGAGTACGCCCCCGAGGGCAAGCGCGGGGTGTACGGCAGCTTCGTCCAGCTCGGCGTCCCCATCGGCGTGGTCAGCGCCAACACGATGTTCCTCGTGGTGGGCGCGAGCACCGACGACTCGGCCTTCACCGCCTGGGGCTGGCGCGTGCCCTTCCTGGTCGGCCTGTTCGTCCTCGGCCTCGCCTGGTACATCCACCGCCATGTGGAGGAGACCCCCGAATTCCGCGCGGCGGAACGGAAGCTGGCGGAGCAGGAGAGGGGAGAGAAGAGTTCCCCGCTCAGGACGATCCTGCGCGGTCATCTCGGCACGGTCTTCCTGGCGGGCGGCTCCTTCGCCGTCAACACCGCGACCTTCTACATCCTCATCACCGGCGTCCTCGACTACACCACCCGCGAACTCGACATGGAACGCGGCGCGGTCCTCGCGGTCTCCCTCTGCGTCAGCCTCACCCAGCTGGTGCTGATCCCCGCCGCCGCTGCCCTCTCCGACCGGGTGGGCCGGATCCGGATCTACGCGTTCGGCGCGGCCGGCATCGCCCTGTGGGCCGTCCCGCTGTTCCTGCTGATCGACACCGGCTCGCTGCTGTGGCTCGCCGTCGGCACCTTCGTCGCCAGCTGCTTCCTCAGCATCATGTACGGGCCGCAGGCCGCCCTGTTCGCCGAGCTGTTCACCCCGGAGATGCGCTACACGGGTGCCTCCCTCGGCTATCAGATCGCCGCGGTCCTCGGCGGCGGCCTCGCCCCGTTCCTGATGGTCCTGCTCCTGGAGGCCACCGACACGTCCATGTCGGTCTCCGCGTACATCATCGGGCTGTCGGTCATCGCCCTGGTGTCGATCAAGATACTCGCCAAGAGGGCGAGTTCACGGGTGGAGGACCGGGACGCGACGTCCTAGGGCCCCGTCTGCCGGATCTCCGCGGCGTCGTGACGCCCGGCACTCCTTCTCCCACGGAGACCCGTCAGACGGGCACTAACCCCGCGCCGGCGGCCCTGGCCGCGGTTCCGGAACGACATCCGGGGCCGCGGCCCCGGCGTCCGGCGCCGCCGGCCGCGTACGCGCCCGGGACCGTGACACCGCCACCCCCGCCAGGCACAGCGCGCCACCGGCCAGCGTGAGCGGTCCCGGTACCTCGCCCAGCGCCAGCCAGGACATCAGCACGACCAGCGCGGGCACGGCATACGTGGTCGCGCCCATCCGGCTCGCCGTCGTACGGGCCAGGGCGTACGCCCAGGTCGTGAAGGCCAGCGCGGTCGGGAACACGCCCAGGTACACCATGTTGAGGGTCGACTGGACGGGAGCGGCGGCGGCCTCCCGCACCAGCTGCCCGGCGAACGGCAGACACACCACGGCCCCCACGAGACAGCCGAAGGTGGTCACCTGGAGCGGACTCGCCGCGCCCAGCACGGGCTTCTGGGCGACGACCCCGGCCGCGTAGGCGACGGCGGCGAGCAGGCACAGGACGACACCCAGGACCGAGGCGCCTCCCTCGCCGGACATCGACAGGCCGACGGCGACCGCCCCCGCGAACGACACCGCCATGCCGGCGAGCAGCCGGGGCGGCATCGGGTCGCCGAGCAGCCGGGCGCCGAGCAGCGCGATGAGGATCGGCCCGATGTTCACGACCAGGGCCGCCGTGCCCGCGTCGACCCGTTGTTCGCCCCAGTTCAGGGCGACCATGTAGAACCCGAACCACAGCACCCCGGACACGGCGATGCCCCGCCACGCGCTCCGTGGCGGCAGCCCCTCCCCGCGCCACCACCAGATCGCCCCCAGCACCACCACCCCGGCCAGCAGCCGTCCGAGCGCCAGCGCGCCGGGGGAGTACGCCTCTCCGGCGCTGCGGATCGACACGAAGGCCGACGCCCACAGCACGACGGTGACGGCGGCCGCCCCCGCCGCGAGCAGTTCGACCGTGCGGGTGGGTGCGACCCGGGGAGTGTTCGCCATGGGGTCGAGGCTAGGCGGGGGAACCCTGCCGGGGCTCGCGGTTTTCCGACGCGGGCCTCGACTCGGCCATCCGTGTGGCTTCCTAGCCGTTCCGCCGCCCGGCCACCGCCGCGTACTGCTGCTCCAACCCGTCCAGCAGCGCCCGCAGGCCCACTTCGAACGCCCGCTCGTCGATCTTCTCCTGCTGCTCGGCCAGCAGGTGCGCCTGCCCGAGGTGGGGATAGTCGGCCGGGTCGTAGGCGCTCTCGTCGTCCACGAAGCCCCCGGCGAACGACCCGACCGCGGACCCCATGATGAAGTACCGCATCAGCGCCCCGATGGACGTGGCCTGCGCCGCCGGCCAGCCCGCCTCGACCATCGCCCCGAACACGACGTCGGCGACCTTCAGTCCGGCGGGCCGCCTTCCGGGCCCCCGCGCGAGGACCGGCACGATGTGGGGATGGTCGCGCAGGGCGGCCCGGTACGAGACCGCCCAGTCGTGCAGCGCGGTCCGCCACGGCCGCCCGTCCTCGAACATCGACAGGTCGACCTGCGCGCTCACCGAGTCGGCGACGGCCTCCAGGATCTGGTCCATGGTGCGGAAGTGGTTGTAGAGCGAGGGCCCGCTCACGCCCAGCTCGGCGGCCAGCCGTCGTGTGGAGACGGCCGCCAGCCCCTCCTCGTCCACCAGCGCCCGCGCCGTCTCCACGATGCGGTCGGTGCTCAGCAGGGGCTTGCGCGGTCTGGCCATGGCGCACATAGTAGGGGCTGCGCGCTTAAAACTAGCAGTGGTAATTTAATGGAGAACGGACGAGAGGCGGGTCGTGTGAACCTGGAGCTGAGCGAGGAGCAGACCGCCGTGCGCCGGCTCGCACGGGACTTCGTGGAGCGCGAGATCGCCCCGCACGTCATCGCCTGGGACCGGGCGGAGCAGGTCGACCGGGCCGTCGTGAAGAAGCTCGGCGAGGTCGGCTTCCTGGGGCTGACCGTCGACGAGGAGTACGGCGGCTCCGGCGGCGACCATCTCGCGTACTGCCTGGTCACCGAGGAGCTGGGCCGGGGCGACTCCTCCGTGCGCGGGATCGTCTCCGTCTCCCTCGGTCTCGTCGCGAAGACCGTCGCGGCCTGGGGTGACGAGGAGCAGAAGCGCCGCTGGCTGCCGGGGCTCACGGCGGGGGAGTACGTCGGCTGCTTCGGCCTCACCGAACCCGGCACCGGCTCCGACGCGGGCAACCTCACCACCCGCGCGGTCCGCGACGGCGATGACTTCGTCATCAGCGGCACCAAGACGTTCATCACGAACGGCACCTGGGCCGACGTCGTCCTCCTCTTCGCCCGATCCACCGACGCCCCCGGCCACAAGGGCGTCTCCGCCTTCCTCGTCCCCACCGACATCCCCGGCCTGACCCGCCGGGCCATCCACGGCAAGCTCGGCCTGCGCGGCCAGGCCACCGCCGAACTGGTCCTGGAGGACGTCCGCGTCCCCGCCTCCACCCTGCTCGGCCCGGAGGGCAAGGGCTTCACCGTCGCCATGTCCGCGCTCGCCAAGGGCCGGATGTCGGTCGCGGCGGGCTGCGTCGGCATCGCCCAGGCCGCCCTGGACGCGGCAGTCCGGCACGCGGGCGAGCGCGAGCAGTTCGGCAGGACGATCGCCCATCACCAGCTCGTCCAGGAACTCATCACCGACATCGCGGTCGACGTCGACGCCGCCCGGCTCCTGACCTGGCGCGTCGCCGACCTCGTCGACCGGGGGCAGCCCTTCGCGACCGAGGCCAGCAAGGCCAAACTCTTCGCCTCCGAGGCCGCCGTGCGCGCCGCGAACAACGCCCTCCAGGTCTTCGGGGGCTACGGCTACATCGACGAGTACCCGGCCGGGAAGCTGCTGCGGGACGCCCGCGTGATGACCCTCTACGAGGGCACCAGCCAGATACAGAAACTGCTCATCGGGCGGGCGCTGACGGGGGTTTCGGCGTTCTGAGCCGTGCGCACCGGTCTGAGTACCCGGGAGCGCCGTCTGAGTATCCCGACGGATGTGGCGCGGGCCACAGCTGCCTGACCATGTCCCCATGAGTGAGACACCGGTCAAGCAGCAGAACACGGCGGCCTTCTACGGTCAGTCCGTCGCGTCCTTCGGCGTCGCCATGACGGCGACCACCGTCGGGATCTACCACCTCGACGCCGACACCTGGGTCCGGGCCTTCCTGGCCGTCGCCGTCCTCTACCTCGTCACGTCGTCCTTCACCCTGGCCAAGGTGATCCGTGACCGTCAGGAGGCCGGGCGCATCGTCAGCCGGGTCGACCAGGCCAGACTGGAGAAGCTCCTCGCGGAGCACGACCCCTTCGAAAAGCTCTGACCCGCCCCGGCCCGGCGGGGCGCTGCTCCTGCGGCACAGCCCTGAACGGGCCTTCTAAGCGCTCGCTCACCCTTCGGCGGTATGGTGGTGACCAGCCATCGGAAGGGGCGAACGAGCGATGAGTACGGCGGAGGAGACGGCGGGCCGCGAGCCGCAGCCGTGGGGCGAGGTCAACCCGGACGCGGCCCGGCGGCTGCTGGTGGCCGCCGTGGAGGCCTTCGCCGAGCGTGGCTACCACGCGACGACGACCCGTGACATCGCGGGCCGCGCGGGCATGAGCCCCGCCGCGCTGTACATCCACTACAAGACGAAGGAAGAGCTGCTCCACCGGATCAGCCGCATCGGCCACGAGAAGGCCCTCGACGTACTGCGTACGGCGGCCGAGGGTGACGGCAGCCCGGCCGACCGCCTCGCCGAGGCCGTCCGTTCCTTCGTCCGCTGGCACGCGGGGCAGCACACCGTGGCCCGTGTCGTGCAGTACGAGCTGGACGCCCTCGGCCCCGAGGCCCGCGCCGAGATCGTCGCCCTGCGCCGTCAGAACGACGCGGCCGTGCGCGGCATCATCGAGGACGGCGTCGCCGCCGGTGACTTCGACGTTCCCGACGTACGCGGCACCACCGTCGCCGTCCTCTCCCTCTGCATCGACGTCGCCCGCTGGTTCAACGTCAACGGTTCGCGCACCCCCGACGAGGTCGGCTCCCTGTACGCGGACCTCGTCCTGCGCATGGTGACCGCGCCCAAGTAGCCGGGGTCGGCGGGGTGGCGGCCCGTTCGGCTCCTGGCCGGCCGGATGCGCCGGGCCGGCTCGCTCTCGCGCTCAGTCCGTTCAGCCTGCGCTCCGCGCATGCTCCCCGCGCTCCCCGTCGGCCCCGTTCTCCCTGGTCGGTTCGGTCGGCAGATTCCTCGAAACATTCGAGGAATCGAGGAGCGAAAGCGATCGGCGTCCAACGGATCCGATGGATCATGGCTGGTACAGCCCGCGAATGTTTCGGGATCACTGCCGAAACCATTGACAGTTGACAGGGGCAGGCCAACACTCCGGGGGTGACAGGGCGAACCCCCGACAGCCCGAGGAGGACGCGCGCATGAACGACGCATCCGCACCCACTCCCACCCCGCCCCCGAGCCGCAGGCTCTTCATCGGCGGTCTCTGCACGACCGCGCTGGCCGCCGCGACCGCGGTGGCCCTGCCCGGCACCGCCCACGCGGACACGGTCATCACCAGCAACCGGACCGGCACCGACAACGGGTTCTACTACTCCTTCTGGACCGACGCCCCCGGCACGGTCTCCATGACCCTGGCCTCCGGCGGCAACTACCGGACCTCCTGGAACAACACCGGGAACTTCGTCGCGGGCAAGGGCTGGAGCAACGGCTCCCGCAGGACGGTGCGTTACTCCGGCTCGTTCAATCCGTCCGGCAACGCCTACCTGACCCTCTACGGCTGGACGGCCAACCCGCTCGTCGAGTACTACATCGTCGACAGCTGGGGCAACTACCGGCCCACCGGCACCTACCGGGGCACGGTCAACAGCGACGGCGGCACGTACGACATCTACCGCACGACGCGGTACAACGCCCCCTCTGTCGAGGGCGTCCGCACCTTCGACCAGTACTGGAGCGTCCGTCAGTCGAGGCGGACGGGCGGGAGCATCACCACCGGCAACCACTTCGACGCCTGGGCCCGCGCCGGCATGCCCCTCGGCAGCTTCCGCTACTACATGATCATGGCCACCGAGGGATACCGGAGCAGCGGCAACTCCTCCATCACGGTGGCCTCGTGACCACCGGACCGCACCGCTCGCTCCGGCGCGCGGTGAAGCGGTCGCTCGTCGTCGCCACCGCCCTCGCGAGCACCGCGCCCCTCGTGCTCACCGCCGCCGAGGCGTCCCCGGCACGGGCCGCGGCCTGCAGCGGGTATGTCGGTCTCACCTTCGACGACGGCCCGTCCGCGAACACGCCGGCCCTGCTCAACTCGCTCCGGCAGAACGGGCTGCGGGCCACGATGTTCAACCAGGGCCAGTACGCCGCCGCCAACCCCGCCCAGGTCCGGGCGCAGGCCGCCGCCGGCATGTGGGTGGCCAATCACAGCTACACCCATCCGCACCTGACCCGGTTGAACCAGGCGCAGATCGACTCGGAGATCTCCCGGACCCAGCAGGCCGTCGCCGCGGCGGGCGGCGGCACGCCCAGGCTGTTCCGGCCGCCGTACGGAGAGACCAACGCGACGGTACGGTCGGTGGCCGCCAGGTACGGGCTGACGGAGATCCTCTGGAACGTCGACTCGCAGGACTGGAACGGGGCGTCCGCGGACGCCATCGTGCAGGCCGCCGCCCGGCTCACCAACGGCCAGGTCATCCTCATGCACGACTGGTCCGCGAACACCCTCGCGGCCGTTCCGCGCATCGCGCGCGGCCTGGCAGGCCGGGGCCTGTGCGCCGGGATGATCTCACCGCAGACCGGTCGGGCCGTGGCGCCCGCGTAGGGGAGCGGTCGCGGCGCCCGCACGGCACTCCGCGAGGGTGCGGTGCGGGCGCCGCTCGGCTTCACAACCTCAGAAGTAGTACCGGGACACCGACTCCGCGACGCACACCGGCTTGTCCCCGCCCTCGCGCTCGACGACGACCGCGGCCGTGACCTGTACGCCGCCGCCGACCTCGGTGACCTCCTGGAGGGTCGCCGTGGCGCGCAGCCGGGAACCGACCGGCACCGGCGACGGGAAACGGACCTTGTTGGTGCCGTAGTTGACGCCCATCTTCACGTTCTCGACCCGGAGGATCTGCGGCACCAGCAGGGGGAGCAGCGACAGGGTCAGATAGCCGTGGGCGATGGTCGTGCCGAAGGGGCCGGCCGCCGCCTTCTCCGGGTCCACGTGGATCCACTGGTGGTCACCGGTGGCCTCGGCGAAGAGATCGATCCGCTTCTGGTCGACCTCCAGCCAGTCGCTGTGCCCCAGCTGCTCACCCACCGCCGCCTTCAGTTCCTCGGCGGACGTGAAGATCCTCGGCTCTGCCATGTCCCGGCCTCCCTGCTTCCACATCTCTAAGCGACTGCTTAGCATGGTCGGCGGCGCAGTCCCTGTCAACGGACCGTGGCCCTTTCGGGTGTGGGTAGGCTCGGAGGGGTGCCCCAGATCCCTGAGAAGATCCACGAGTTGACCGTCGGCCAGCTGTCGGCCCGTAGCGGTGCCGCCGTCTCCGCGCTGCACTTCTACGAGTCCAAGGGGCTGATCAGCAGCCGCCGCACCACCGGTAACCAACGCCGCTACAGTCGAGACGCCCTGCGCCGGGTCGCCTTCGTCCGGGCCGCGCAGCGCGTCGGCATCCCCCTCGCCACCATCCGTGAGGCGCTCGCCGAGCTGCCCGAGGAGCGGACGCCGACCCGCGAGGACTGGGCCCGTCTCTCCGAGGTCTGGCGGTCCGAACTGGACGAACGGATCAAGCAGCTCAACCGTCTGCGCGACCACCTCACCGACTGCATCGGCTGCGGCTGCCTCTCCCTGGCCACCTGTGTGCTGTCCAATCCCGACGACGCCTTCGGCCAACGGCAGAGCGGTTCCCGCCTGCTGGTCGAGCGCCGGAAGGAGACGACCGGGCCGGAGCGGGGGAAGCCGGCGCCGGAGCAGCAGAAGGAGCCCGGGAGTTGCCGCTGAGCGGTTCCTCCCGGGCCCCCGGTGCCCCGTTCCTCACTCGTACTCGGTGCCGCCCTTGCGGGTCAGATACGCCGGGCTGACCGCCTTGGCCACGGCCCGCCCGCCGGTCACCGGGCTGTACCGCTCGGTGACCGGCCGGATCACGACGCCCTCGCGCAGATGCAGACCGCTCCCGGAGACCGTCTCCCGGCCGGTGGCCACCTCCAGCACCCGGTCGACGGCGTACGGGCCCTCGTACAGCCGTGGCACCAGCGGCAGCTCGCCGTCGAGAAGTTCGGACAGCTCGGCCTGGTCCAGCCAGCGGACCCGGCCGTCGATGTCGGCGGAGACGTCGAACACGGCGTACCCGAGCGTCTCGCGACGGCCGTCGGCGCCGTACGACAGGTCCTGCACCCCGGCGCCGTAGACCTCGCCGAAGATCCCGACCCGGCGGGCCCCCAGCCGCTCGGCGAGCCGGGCCGCGGCCTCGGTGACCCCGTGGCCGCGGACGGCGCGCCAGTACAGGTTCCGCGGGTCCTCCTTCAGCGCGAGGGACTTGGCGCCGAAGCCCTTCGAGGAGACCTGCACGCGGCCGTCCTCGGCGAAGTACGTCACCAGGCAGGCCGTGCCGTGCAGTTTCTCCGTCAGGACGACCGGTTCGCCGGGCGTGAAGATGTCGGGGTAGCGCTGGACGTTCTCGATGTCGACCCAGGGCAGCAGATCCGGGGCCGGCTCGACCTCGCCGCTCATCGTCGGCGGGATCGGCGGCACCCACTTGACGATGCCGAGCCGCTCCGCGAAGTCCGTGCCCTCCGTGACGGCGGCCGTCAGGTCCACGTCCGCGAGTGCCCGCGGCAGGCAGACGATGCCCTGCGACAGCTCGCCCCGCAGCCGTACCGCCTTCACCCGGTCCGCCCCGCTCCCCGCGAGCCGCCCCGTCAGCCCCAGCTCCTCGATGAGTTCGGCCGGGAGCACGGACTGTTCGGGGATGTAGACGGCGGTGTCCCCGGTGCGGTACACCCCCTTCGCCACGACGGCCCGGTACAGCCCGACCTGGGCCAGTTCGAGCGCGTCGGCGTTCGGGTGGTCGTGGATCGTCAGCACTTCGGCGGTGACGCGCAGCGTCGACATCGGGGCTCTCCCTCGGTTCCTGGGTCGCTCAGGGCGGTGTCATCGCCCTCAACTGTCGTCGGGGGAAAGGGGTGGAGCGAGGGGATTTGCCGCTGGTACAGTCCCGCGCCCGGCCGGCGGCCGCCGCCCGGCGCGCCCGGCGCGAACCTGTGAGTCTCCGGCTCCCCGACGCGTTCTCGTCCTGCGCCGCAACCGCTTCCCCCGCAACCGTGTCATGCGCACGAGAGGGTGGAACGGCATCCTCCGTAAAGGGAAAGGGGCGGCGATGAGCGTCGTCATATGTTCGCTGAAGTGGGAGAAGGCGCTCTCCGGCGGGCAGCGGATCACCTACGACTCCGACGGCTACCACCTGGTGCGCTTCCCGTACGCGAAGACCGCGGAGTCCTACGACCCCTGGAAGATGCACGACCCGGCGAACGGCGGCGGCACCGCGTCGAGGTTCCCCGATCCGCGTTCCGGTCTGATCTGGCCCAGCCACGACGGCTGGGGCGTGCTCTCGGCGATGGTCTTCTGGGAGGCGGACCCGAGAGCGCTGGAGTACCGGGCGCGCTTCGTACGCGATCCGCTGAACCTGACGAAGGAGAAGTACGACTCGACCGGCACGACGGACAGCGTGTCCACCCGGGGCGGGCAGTACCGCACCTTCATGTGGCAGATGTTCGTGCACAAGGGCATGCCGCTCGGGCTGAAGACAACCGCGCGCGGGCCGGGAGACGCCAGGCGGGCCACGGCGCTCACCCTCGCCGAGTTCAAGCTCGCCATCCACACGGACGTCGCGGAGCCGTAGACGGCACGCCGGGCCGGTGGACGTGCCCTCGCGCCGTACCCGCGCGGACACCGGGGCCCGCGCCGTCGCATCCGCACATACACGGGGGGTGCGGCATCCCCGGCGCACCCCCGTCGCGCTACGCCGAGATCAACAGCCGTCCGCGCCTGGACTCCGCCAGGGCCTCGGGTGTGAGCACCGGTCGCGGCACCACGATTCCGCACTCCGTGCAGACCGGGCCGGAGGACGGTTCGTGGGCCAGGTCGTACCTCCAGACGAGCCGCTCGCCCTCGCACACCGGGCAGGTCGAGCCCGGCTCGCGCTCCAGTGCGGCGATGAGCCGGCGCAGCACCTCCGCCAGCGGTTCACGCGGGTGGACCCCCGGGTCGTCGCACCAGGCGACTCCGAACCCTCCCCAGGTCAGCCGGTGCCAGTCGTCCACACTGCCCGGCCTGCGCAGCCCGTCGTGCTTCTCCCGCTTGCGGCGCCGCGCGAACTGCACCTCGTAGTCGAGCCACACGGAGCGGGCCGCCTCCAACTCCTCCAGTGCGGCCACGAGCCGCGCCGGGTCGGGGTTGCGGTCCTCGGGGCCGAACCCGGCCCGTGAGCACAGGTGGTCCCAGGTCGCCCGATGCCCGTAGGGGGCGAAGCGCTCAAGGCACTTGCGCAGCGAATAACGCCGCAGCGCCAGATCGCACCTGGGATCTCGCACCTGTCTTGCCAGACTCCGGAAACCAGCCATCGCCCTGCACCTCCGTCACACCTGCACCTGTACTTCGGTCACTTCGGCGTCGTCGTCGGGACGTCGCCGAATAGACGTATCGACACGCGATTCGGCTCCATCCGATTTCCGATGACCTCCATAAGTCGTCTACTGAGTCGTTCATGGGCCGTTCCTGCCTACGTCTGACTGCCTCTTACTTCTTCTTGTCTGCTTACGACTACTTCTGAGTACCCGTTCACGCTGTGCGTTGCCTGTCCGAGGATGTTGATCCAAAAAACGTGACGCATGTTCATCTTCAAAGCCGGGGATACCGGCGGTAACATCCGGCCCACCCTCGTCGGCAGGAGCTGCCATGCACCGGCGCACCCCACGCACCTCACGCAACGCCCTCGACAGACTGAGAACTCCCCGCAGATTCCCGGAGTTCCTCAAGGCCGCTTCGATATGCGCACTCGTTGCCGGTCTTTTGTCGCCTCTTTCCCCTGCTGCCCCGGCCGCGGCGGCCGACACGTCCGCCGACGCGGCAGCCGCGGTCACCGACCACTGCGGCGGACAGTGCTCCGACATCCTGCCGCCCGGCCAGAACGGCAACGCCACCCTGGCCCAGATCCTGCTCAACCAGGCCTTCGGCTCCATGCCGGAGAACGCGAGCAACCAGCTGGGCCCCTACAACAACCTGGCCACCGGCTACCCGGGCCTCACCAACTCCTCGATCAACACCTTCTTCAACGACGCCTCCTTCGGCGTCCCCTCCGGCCAGGTCGCCTCCACCCTGAGCCCGGCGGGCCGCACGGACGTCACGATCGTCCGCGACAAGAAGACCGGTGTGCCGCACATCACGGGCACCACCCGGTACGGCACCGAGTTCGGCGCGGGCTACGCGGCGGCCCAGGACCGGCTGTGGCTGATGGACGTCTTCCGCCACGTCGGCCGCGGCAAGCTGACCCCGTTCGCCGGCGGGGCCCCCTCCAACCAGGGCCTGGAACAGGAGTTCTGGCGCCACGCCCCCTACACCGAGGCCGATCTCCAGGCCCAGATCGACAAGGCGGTCGCCGCCAACGGCGAGCGCGGGAAGCTGGCCCTCGCCGACGTCAACGCCTACGTCGCCGGCATCAACGCCTACATCGACGCCTCCGACAGCGGCCGCTACTTCCCCGGCGAGTATGTCCTGACCGGCCACAAGGACTCCGTCACCAACGCCGGCACCATCGAGAAGTTCAAGCCCACCGACCTGGTCGCCCTGGCCTCCGTCATCGGCGCCCTCTTCGGCTCGGGCGGCGGCGGCGAGGTCAACAACGCCCTCTCCCTGCTGGCCGCCCAGGAGAAGTACGGCGTCACCGAGGGAACCAAGGTGTGGGAGTCCTTCCGCGAGCGCAACGACCCCGAGGCCGCCCTCACCGTCCACGACGGCAGCTTCCCGTACGCCACCAAGCCCGCGGACCCGCAGGGCATGGCCCTCCCCGACGACGGCACGGTGGCCGAGGAACCCCTCGTGTACGACCGCACCGGCAGCGCGGCCACGTCGGCCTCCAAGGGCCTGTCCGCCGAGGCCACCGACAACGCCCTCAGCTCCGCCCGGCGCGGGATGTCCAACGCCCTCGTCGTCAGCGGCAAGCACACCGCGAGCGGACACCCCGTCGCCGTCTTCGGCCCGCAGACCGGCTACTTCGCCCCGCAGTTGCTCATGCTCCAGGAGATCCAGGGCCCGGGCATCAGCGCCCGCGGCGCCTCCTTCGCGGGCCTGAGCATGTACGTCGAACTCGGCCGGGGCCAGGACTACGCCTGGAGCGCCACCACCTCCGGCCAGGACATCATCGACGCGTACGCGGTCGAACTGTGCCAGGACGACGTCCACTACCTGTACCACGGCACCTGCACGCCCATGGAGAAGATCGAGCAGACCAACTCCTGGAAGCCCACCACCGCCGACTCCACCGCGGCCGGCTCCTACCGCATGCAGGTCTGGCGCACCAAGTACGGCCCCGTCACGCACCGCGCCACCGTCGACGGCAAGAAGGTCGCCTACACCACCCTGCGCTCCTCGTACATGAACGAGGCCGAGTCGATCATCGGCTTCCAGATGCTGAACGACCCGGACTACGTCAAGGGCCCCGAGAGCTTCCAGAAGGCCGTCCAGAACATCAACTACACCTTCAACTGGTTCTACGCCGACTCCACCCACACCGCCTACTACAACAGCGGTGACAACCCGGTGCGGCCCGCGAACGTCGACCCCGAGTTCCCGGCCTGGGCCCGGTCCGCGTACGAGTGGCGGGGCTGGAACCCGACCAGCAACACCGCCGACTACACCCCGCCCTCCCAGCACCCCAACTCCATGGACCAGGACTACTACATCTCCTGGAACAACAAGCAGGCCGCCGACTACACCACCGCCCCCTGGGGCAACGGCTCCGTCCACCGGGGCAACCTCCTCGACGACCGGGTGAAGAAGCTGGTCGCCACGGGCGGGGTCACCCGGGCCTCGCTCACGAAGGCCATGGCCGAGGCGGGCCTCGCCGACCTGAGGGCCGAGGACGTCGTCCCCGACCTGCTCAAGGTCATCAACAGCAGCACGGTCACGGACTCGGCGGCCGCAGCGGCGGTCACCAAGCTCCAGACCTGGGTCACCTCCGGTTCGAAGCGCACGGAGACCTCCGCCGGCTCCAAGACCTACGCCAACGCCGAGGCGATCCGCATCCTGGACGCCTGGTGGCCGCTGCTGGTGAAGGCCCAGTTCGAACCGGGCCTCGGCACCGACCTGTACACCGCCATCACCGCCAACCTCCCCATCGACGAGTCCCCGTCGGCCTCGCACGGCCCGACCGGCTCCCACGCCGGCAGCTCCTTCCAGTACGGCTGGTGGAGCTACGTCGACAAGGACATCCGCTCGGTGCTGGGGGAGACGGTGCGGGGCCCGCTGGCGAACCAGTACTGCGGCGGCGGCAGCCTCGGCGCCTGCCGCACCCTCCTGATCAACACCCTCAAGGAGGCGGCCGGCAAGACCGCCGCACAGGTCTACCCCGGCGACGCGAACTGCTCGGCCGGCGACCAGTGGTGCGCCGACTCGATCATCCAGCGGACCCTGGGCGGCATCAAGCACAACAAGATCAGCTGGCAGAACCGGCCGACCTACCAGCAGGTCGTGGAGTTCACCTCGCACCGGTGAACACACCGGTGTGCGCACGGGCGAACGCGCCGGTGTGCGCACCGGTGTGAGCGAGTCGGAGTGAGTGCGGCGGGCCGGGATCAGGCGATACGGCCCGCCGCCAGCACCACCCGCGCCAGCTCCCCGTGACAGATGTCGCCGTGCGCCCCGGACGGCGCCCCGCCGCGTCGCACCACCGCCGACGCGTCGACGTTCACACAACCCGAGGCCGGCAGCCGGGCCCGCAGGGCGTCGGCCAGCGTGAGCGACCGGGTGCCCTCGACCGCCCGCACCCCGCCGTAGCCGAGGGCCCCCCACTTGGCGCCGAGGAGGCTGTTCACACTCAGTCCCAGCACCGTCCGCGCGTCGCCCGCCATCCGGGAGGCCAGCGGGTAGATGGTCCCGAGCGCCGAGTCGTGCCGGGAGTGACAGCACACCAACGGCCCGTCGATACGCCTGTGCCGGCCGTCCAGCACCCCGCTCGCGCCCCGGTCGTGGGGCAGGCGCGCCGCGAACGCGTAGTGCGAGAAGGCCGCCTGGAGGAGCGTCACCGACTTCACCGTGCGCACGCCCTCGGGCAGCCCGCGCAGCGCGAACGACACCAGGCGCGCGCCGAAGCTGTGCCCGACGAGGTGCACCCGCACGTCCGGTGCGGTCCGCGCCAGCTGTCCCAGCAGCCGCCCGAGCCCCCGCTCGCCGACCGCCCCGGCCCGGCGCTTCATCGCGAAGTACGTCGCCTGCCGCAGGAGTTCGTGCGCCCCGTCCCACACCCGCGGAGGGGCGGGCACGGTCCCGGTCATCACCTCCGAGGTCCCGACCTCCGCCAGGGCCGCCGCGAAGTCCGCGCACACGGCCGCCGTGTCCCCGCACAGCATCCCGGGAAGGCCCTGCGGCGCCCCCGCCGTGACCGTGTCCGCCGCGCACGCGCCCTGCGGCCCCTGGGGCGGCACCTCCACCAGCAGCCGCACCAGCCGCCCGAACTCCTCCAGCGACGGGCCGTCGTCCGCCCGGCTCTCCAGCAGCCCGGCGAGCCGCTCGACGACGACCGACCGCCCGGGAAACACCTCGGAGAGCGCGTTGCGGGTCCTCTTGTCGAGCGCGGGGCGGCCGGGCGCCACGGCCGGGGCCGGTTCGATGTCCGGGATCGGCTCGTCCGAGAACCGCATCGAGGGCCACAGCACGCCCACGTACCCGAGCCGTGCGCGCGGCGCGAGGTCCGGGAACGGGGCGAAGAAGCGGCTGTAGAGCGCGCTCGCGCCGGACCGGTCGCTGTTCCAGCCGTGCGCGAAGACGACCAGGTCGGCGATCCCGCTCCTGCGGACCCCGGCGAACAACCGGTCCCGCTGACCGGTGTCGACGTCACCGTCGGCGTCGAAGGTCAGTTCCCAGTAGGGAGTCACGCTCATCACCGGATCCGCCACGACGAGCCCCCTTCGGCCCCGCTGGTGCTGCGCTCACGCGCATGGTCCTGCAGGCGGCGAAGGATGGCCATAGTCGCGTACGCATGCCGTCGGCGCCCCCCGCTACCGGTACAGCAGATACTCCTTGCGCACCCTGCGGAACGCCGCCAGCTCCTCCTGCCAGCCCGCCACGACCTCGTCGGTGTCCGCCCCCGCGTCGATCATGGTCCGTACCCGCGCCGAGCCGGTCAGCCTGTCGATCCAGTTGTCCGGCCGCCAGGCGAACCCGCTCCACACCCGCTTGGCGGTCACGAGGAGACCGATCCCGGTGCGCACGGGGTCGTACGCGGCGCGGTCGTGGACATGGATCTGTACGCCCCCGATGGTCTTCCCCTGGAACTTCGAGAACGTCGGCGCGAAGTACGCCTCCCTGAAGCGGGCGCCCGGCAGGCCGAGTTCGTTCACGGCGGCCGACCACCGCCGGTCGACGCCCTCCGCGCCCAGCAGCTCGAACGGCCGCGTGGTGCCGCGCCCCTCCGACAGGTTCGTCCCCTCGAACAGACACGTCCCCGCGTACACGAGGGCGGTGTCCGGTGTCGGCATGTTCGGGCTCGGCGGCACCCAGGGCAGCCCGGAGTCGTCGAAGAACCGCGACCGTTTCCACCCCGACATCAGGACGGTCTCCAGCGGTACGGGCGAGGTGAGGAACTCACCGTTGAACAGCCGGGCCAGCTCCGCGACCGTCATCCCGTGCGCCTGCGAGACGGGCTGCCGCCCGACGAACGTCGCGAACTCCTTGTGCAGCACGGGCCCCTGGGCGCTCCGCCCGGTCACCGGGTTCGGCCGGTCCAGCACGACGAAGCGCTTCCCCGCCAGCTGGGCCGCCTCCATGCAGTCGTACAGCGTCCAGATGTACGTGTAGAAGCGGGCGCCCACGTCCTGGATGTCGAAGACGACCGTGTCCACGCCGGAGGCGGTGAAGATCTCGGCCAGGGGGCGGCCACTCTTCAGATAGGTGTCGTAGACCGGCAGCCCGGTCGCCGGGTCGTCGTGCCGGCCCTCGGAGCCGCCGGCCTGGGCGGTGCCCCGGAAGCCGTGCTCGGGGCCGAAGACGGCCCTGAGGTCCACGCGGTCGTCGGCGTGCATCACGTCGACGATGTGGCGGGCGTCCCGGGTGACGCCGGTGGGGTTGGTGACGATGCCGACCTTCTGGCCGTCGAGGACGCCGTAGCCGTCCCGTACGAGACGTTCGAACCCGGTGCGGAGCCCTGTGCGGGCAGCCTCGGCCGGGGGTGCGGTGGTGAGGCCGGCGGTGGCGGTGGCCGCCGTGGCCGTGGAGGCGGCGAGGAAGGAGCGGCGGGAGAGGTGCATGGGGGTGACCTCCGGGTCGCGGACACGGGCGAGGGAAGCGGTGTTCGGTGCAAGCTAAGCGCTTTCGCGGGTGGTTTGTCGTCCGCGGGCCGCGTGCGGCCGGTCGCGCGGTTTCCCGCGCGCCCTTCGGGGCGGGCCGGGCCTCACCCTTCCTCGGAGACATACCGACCGGTTAGTCTGGTCGTCTTGGTGGACCGAGTCTTGATACGTCGTGTCGAAGGAGACCGATCGTGGGAGCCGTGCAGGGTGCGGGTGTGGTGGTCACGGGGGCCGGTGGCGGGATCGGGGCGGCCCTGGCCCGCCGGTTCGCGGCCGAGGGAGCGCGGGTCGTCGTCAACGACCTGGACGGCGACCGGGCCGAGGCCGTGGCCGACGAGATCGGCGGGATCGCCGTCCCCGGGGACGCGTCCGCGATCGTCCCGGTGGCGCGGGAGGCGCTCGGCGGCACCGTCGACGTGTACTGCGCGAACGCCGGACTGGCCTCCGGCGGGACGGAGGCGGCCGACGAGAAGGTCTGGGCGCTCGCCTGGGACGTCAACGTCATGGCCCACGTCCGGGCGGCCCACGAACTGCTGCCGGCGTGGCTGGAGCGGGGCAGCGGGCGTTTCGTCTCGACCGTCTCGGCCGCCGGGCTGCTCACCATGATCGGCGCGGCGCCCTACAGCGTCACCAAGCACGGGGCGTACGCCTTCGCCGAATGGCTGTCCCTCACCTACCGCCACCGGGGCGTCAAGGTCCACGCGATCTGCCCGCAGGGGGTGCGCACCGACATGCTGACCGCCTCCGGCAGCGCGGGCGACCTGGTGCTCGCGCCCACCGCGATCGACCCGGAGGACGTGGCCGACGCGCTCTTCGACGGCATCGACAAGGACCGCTTCCTGATCCTGCCGCACCCCGAGGTGGCCGGTTTCTACCAGGCCAGGGCGGCCGACCCGGACCGCTGGCTGACGAACATGAACCACATCCAGCAGAAGTGGGAGACGACGGGCTGACCGCCCTGCCCGGCGGGCGCGTGCCGGAGAGTGGGATGATCCTCCGGCGGAAGCGCCCGATTCCGGCCGGTCGGGGACCGGCCGAGGGCCGACGGGCGGCCGGCAGGCGACGACAGAACCTCGGAAGGCAGGTGGCGGAAGTGCCCAGGACGACGGACGGAGACGGTACGCCCGTCCCGCAGCGGCTGCTCGCCGCCGCCACCCGGCTTTTCGCCGAGCGGGGCTACGACCGCACCTCGGTGCAGGAGATCGTCGAGGCGGCCGGCGTCACCAAGGGCGCGCTGTACCACTACTTCGGCTCCAAGGACGACCTGCTCCACGAGGTGTACGCGCGCGTGCTGCGCATCCAGCAGGAGCGGCTGGACGCGTTCGCGGGGGCCGACGCGCCCGTCGAGGAGCGGCTGCGGGGTGCCGCCGCCGATGTCGTCGTCACCACCATCGACAACCTCGACGACGCGATGATCTTCTTTAGGTCCATGCACCACCTGAGCCCGGAGAAGAACAAGCAGGTCCGCGCGGAACGCCGTCGGTACCACGAGCGGTTCCGGGCGCTCGTGGAGGAGGGCCAGGAGGCCGGTGTCTTCTCGAAGGCGACCCCGGCCGACCTGGTCGTCGACTACCACTTCGGCTCGGTCCACCACCTGTCGACGTGGTACCGCCCGGACGGCCCGATGGGCCCACAGGAGGTCGCGGACCACTTGGCGGACCTGCTGCTGAGGGCGCTGCGCCCCTAGGACGGGCCGAGGGGGGTGCGTTGTCGGGTGCGGCTCCGGTGGGAGCCGCACCCGCCGACGCACCCGCACCCCCGACCCATGAGGCGCCCGGCCTCACACGTACCGCTTCAGCTCCCGCCGCGCCAGCGACCGCTGGTGCACCTCGTCCGGCCCGTCCGCGATCATCAGCGTCCGCGCCGCCGCGTACAGCTCGGCCAGCGGGAAGTCCTGGCTGACACCCCCCGCGCCGTGCAACTGGATCGCCCGGTCGAGGATGCCCACCACCGTCCGCGGCGTGGCGATCTTGATCGCCTGGATCTCCGTGTGGGCCCCCTTGTTGCCCACCGTGTCCATCATCCACGCCGTCTTCAGCACCAGCAGCCGCAGCTGTTCCACCGCCACCCGGGCGTCGGCGATCCAGTTGTGCACGACCCCCTGCTGGGCCAGCGCCTTGCCGAAGGCCTCCCGGGCCACCGCGCGCCGGCACATCAGCTCGATCGCCCGCTCGGCCATCCCGATGAGCCGCATGCAGTGGTGGATGCGGCCCGGACCGAGCCGCGCCTGCGCGATGGCGAAACCGCCGCCCTCCTCGCCGATCAGGTGGGAGGCCGGCACCCGCGCGTTCTCGAAGACCACCTCGGCGTGGCCGCCGTGCGAGTGGTCCTCGTACCCGAACACCTGCATCGCGCGCTTCACCGTGACACCCGGAGTGTCACGCGGAACCAGGATCATCGACTGCTGGCGGCGGATGTCGGCCCCGTCCGGGTCCGTCTTGCCCATGACGATGAAGATCTTGCAGTCGGGGTTCATGGCCCCGGAGATGTACCACTTGCGCCCGTTGACGACGTAGTCCCCCGTGCCGTCGGAGGCCCGCTCGATCAGCGTGGTGATGTTGGTGGCGTCCGAGGAGGCCACCTCCGGCTCGGTCATCGCGAAC
Organism: Streptomyces sp. NPDC057438; assembly: GCF_042802995.1. Classification (NCBI taxonomy): domain Bacteria; kingdom Bacillati; phylum Actinomycetota; class Actinomycetes; order Kitasatosporales; family Streptomycetaceae; genus Streptomyces; species Streptomyces sp. NPDC057438. The sequence continues at coordinate 21,225 of NZ_JBHVDD010000019.1, read as the reverse complement.
GCCGACCGGATCTCACCGGCGAGCAGCGGCTCCAGCCACTGCTTCCTCTGCGCCTCGTCGCCGAACTGGCTCAGCACCTCCATGTTGCCGGTGTCGGGCGCGGCGCAGTTCAGCGCGGTCGGCGCCAGCTGCGGGGAGCGGCCCGTGATCTCGGCGAGCGGCGCGTACTGCAGGTTGGTGAGCCCCGCCCCGTACTCGGAGTCGGGCAGGAAGAGGTTCCACAGGCCCTGCCGACGGGCCTCGGCCTTCAGCTCCTCCACCACGGCGGGCGTGTCCCAGGGCGAGGCCAGCCGAGCCCGTTGCTCCTCGGCCACGGCCTCCGCCGGGTACACGTACGTGTCCATGAAGGCGAGGAGCCTGGCGCGCAGCTCCTCCGTGCGGGCGTCGAATGCGAAGTCCATGGCGGGTCAGCCTTCCTGGGTGCCGGCGCGGAGAGTCGTCAGGCCGTGTTCGATGAAGACGGGGACCAGGTCGCCGATGCGGTCGAAACCGCGGCCGACCGTCTGGCCGAGTGTGTACCGGTAGTGGATGCCCTCCAGGATCACGGCGAGCTTGAACCACGCGAACGCCGTGTACCAGGACACCGAGGAGACGTCACGGCCGGACCGGGCCGCGTACCGCTCCACGATCTCCGACGGATCCGGGTGCCCGGCGGCCGTCGCGGTCGTGGAGACGGGCGAGTCGGGCGTGGCGAGCGGGACGCTGTACATCACCAGCAGGCCCAGGTCGGTGAGCGGGTCGCCGAGAGTGGACATCTCCCAGTCGAGGATGGCCCTGATCCGGTCGTCGTCGCCGAGCAGCACGTTGTCCAGGCGGTAGTCGCCGTGGACGACGGTGGGAGCGGGGGAGCGGGGCAGCCGGCGTCCCAGCATCGCGTGCAGTTCGTCGATGCCGGCCAGGTCACGGTTGCGGGACGCGTCCAACTGCTTGCCCCAGCGCCGCAGTTGCCGGTCCAGGAAGCCCTCAGGGCGCCCGAAGTCGGCGAGGCCCACCTCGGCGGGGTCGACCGCGTGCAGCTCGACGAGGGTGTCGACGAGGCCCAGTACGGCGGCCCGGGTGCGCTCCGGGCCCAGCGGGGCCAGCTGCTCGGCGGTGCGGTAGGGGGTGCCCTCGACGAAGTCCATGACGTAGAAGGGCGCGCCGAGCACGTCCTCGTCGTCGCAGAACAGCACGGGGCTCGGCACCGGCACGTCCGTGGCGTGCAGCGCGCTGATCACGCGGTGCTCGCGTCGCATGTCGTGCGCGGTCGCCAGCACATGGCCCAGCGGAGGCCGCCGTACGACCCACTTGGCGGTGCCGTCCGTGACCTCGTACGTCAGGTTCGACCGTCCGCCCTCGATCAGCCGGCCGGTGAGCGGGCCGCTCACGAGTCCGGGCCGCTCGGCGTCGAGCAGGACGCGGAGCCGGTCGGGATCGAGACCTGGCGGGTGGTCTGGGTGCATCATCGCTCCTACACACGGCGTACCGGGACCCGTCCATGATGCCGACCGGTCGGTATGTCGTCCAGTGGGTGACCCGAAAGTGATCGGAGTCTCGGCCGGATCGCGGGCGGCGCGGCGGGATCCCGACGGGATCCCGGGGAACTCTGCGCGAGCGCACCGCTGTCCGGCCGGACCCGGCGGTCCTGCCGTCCTGCCGTCAGGCGTGGCAGGTCATCATCTCCCCGCCGTTGACGGTCGCCATGTCCATGAACCCGGCGAACGGGGCGACGCCCTCGCCCTCGGGCTTCCCGTCCAGTTCGGCGTAGGCCCGGTGCAGGTTCGCCACCAGCCGCTCGCTCTCGGGAAGCGCGCCGTACTCGCCGAGATCCGTGCTCCGCGCGGCCTCCAGCGGTGTCAGACCCGCCGCGTGCGCCTTCTCGGCGACCTCGGCCACGAACCGGATGTAGCGCTCGGCCCTGTCGAACGCCGACGGGTCGGTGACCGGGCCGTGCCCCGGTACGACGGTCTCGGCTCCCAGTTCGCGCAGCAGCGCCAGCGCCCGCAGCGAACCGCTGAGCGAGCCCATCAGGAAGAACGGCGTTCCGCCCTCGAAGACCAGGTCCCCCGCGAACAGCACCCGCCGGTGCGGCAGCCACACGACGGAGTCGCCCACGGTGTGCGAGATGCCGGGGTGGATGACCTGGGCCTCGATGTCACCGACGTGGAGCGTCACGCGCTCGTCGTACGTCAGGTCCGCGCCCTGGATCTCCACATCGCCGAAGTCGGTCCCCGGCCACAGCGGATGGAGGTGCCGCCCGCCGGCGAGGGCCTCGCGGCGGCAGGCCGTGTGCGAGACCAGCGTGGCGGAGGGGGTGAAGAAGCCGTTGCCGTAGGTGTGGTCGCCGTGGTGGTGGGTGTTGACCAGGAGACGGGGCCTCGGGACCCCGGTCGCGTCCAGCGCGGCGCCCAGGGCGCGGGTCCGGCGCTCGGTCGCCGCCGTGTCCACCAGCAGCGTGGTGGTCCCGTCGCTCACGAAACCCGAGTTGTTCAGACACCATCCGCCGTCCGGCTGCACATACGCGTACACGTCGCTCGCGAGCTCGACGGTGTACGGCTCCCGCGCGGTCATCGTGACCCCTTTCGTCCCCCCGGTTCGTCGCCAACTGGTGGACAGAGCCTGCCAGTCGACGACGAACCGGGGGAAACCGGGGTACGGAAGCGGCGCGGGCGACGGTGCCGGAATCAGCGCCGGGAACCGGTGCCGGGCGCCGCCCGCCGAGAACGCCGTACGAGGCGTGCGTGCCGTACGGACGTGCGTCAGTGGTCGTCCCAGTGCCCGTCGTGGGCGGCGTGCCGGTGTCCGTCGTGCACGTAGTCCACATGGTCCCCGTGGGTGACCGCCTGGTGTCCGCAGTCCTCACCGTGCTCGTGGGAGTGCCCGTCGTGCGCGGTGTGCCCGCTGGGCTCGCATTCGTCCCAGTGGCCGGAGTGCTCGCGGTGGAGATGTCCGTCGTGCGCGTAGTCGGTGTGATCCCCGTGCGACACGGGGGTGTGCCCGCAGGCCGGCCCGTGGTCGTGGTCGTGGACGGGGTGCTCCTGGTGCAGGGTGGTCATCGCGCTCACCTTCGGTGGGACAGGGGGTGACAAATCCAGGCTAGTCACACAAGCCCCAATTCTCCCTTTGGAAACTCCACGCCCAGACCAAGATCTGCCCAGGCTTTGGTTGTCCCGACCGCTCCTCGTCGCGTCCGCGCGGTCAGAGGACCAGGGCCGCGCCGCACACCGCGAGGGCGATCACGCACAGGGCGGCCGTCGTGGCGATCCGGGGTGCGAGGACGGGCGGGCGGGGGACCGCCAGGGCGTGGATACGGCGATGGGCGAGCGCCAGGCAGCCCAGCCACAGCACCGCGCACAGCGCCGCGGCCAGCATGCCGGCCGTCGACGGCCGGCCGTGCAGCGCGGACTTCACCGCGAGTACGGCGACCACGGCACCGGTGAGGGTCGTGCGCCGCCAGGCCAGCCGGGTGCGCTCGGGCTGGAGGCCGGGGTCGCGGTCGGCGGGCCCCGGGGGAGCGGGCGACGGGCTCACCCCTCCCCCCGGAGCAGCACCACGACGACCATGGCGACGGCCACCACGGCGACGACGATGCCGAGCACCGCCGGGAAGCGGGACACCGGAAGGTCCTCCCCGCGCCGCATAGCCCGCTCGCAGCGCACCCAGTGGTTGACCGCCCGCAGCGCGCACAGCACCCCTGAGGCCAACAGGACCAGGGCGAGCCCGACGCGCCAGCCCCAGCGCAGGTCCGGCAGGAACTGGTCCACCGCGAAACCGCCGCCGATCAGGGCGAGCGAGGTGCGCAGCCAGGCCAGGAACGTCCGCTCGTTGGCCAGGGAGAACCGGTAGTCCGGGGTCCGACCCTCCGCCCGGACCTCCTCGGGGACGAACCAGAGGCGGACGTTCCGTGCAAATTCGATCACGTGCAGGACATTACCGGTCGACCACGGAGCCCGGACCGCCCCTCCCGGCACGTCATCCGGCGGCCCCGTGCGCCCTCAGCCGCTCGTACGCCGCCGCCCCGTCCGGTACCCACTCCCACTCGCCCAGGCGCCGTTCCAGCTCCGCCTCCGGCAGGAAGCCGTGCCAGGCGACCTCCTCCGCCTGCGGGTTCACCGGCAGCTCGCAGCGGACCTCGTACACCGCCGACCACCAGGTGCGCCCGGCCCCGTCGTCGTACAGGAACCGGAACAGCGGGGCCGGGCGGGGCAGCCCGGAGACGCCCAGCTCCTCCTCCGCCTCACGCAGCGCCGCGTCGTCGTAGGACTCGCCCGCTCCGACGACCCCGCCCACGAACATGTCGTACAGCGAGGGGAAGATCAGCTTCGTCGGGGTCCGGCGGTGCACGAACACCCGCCCGGCCCCGTCCCTGACCAGCACGAACACAGCCCGGTGCCGCAGCCCCCGGGCATACACCTCCCCCCGCGGAAGCTGCCCGATGACCTGGTCGCTCTCGTCCACGATGTCGAGGATCTCGTCGGCGGCACTCATGGCCCCATTGTGGGTGCCCGAGAACAGGGGGTACCGCCCCCGCCCGTCAGGGGCGGGGAGAACCGCGCGCCCCCGCTCGGCCGCGCGCCCCCGCTCCGCGACCCGTGCCCCCGAGCTATACGGCGCTCGCGCCCGCCCCCACCACGCCCTCCCGCGCCCCGGCGGGACCGCACGGCATCGCCGGATGCATCCCGAGGAGCACCACCCCCACCACGGCCCCCGCCAGCCCGGCCGCCTCCCACGCGAGCGCCCCCGTGTCCGTCCGCAGCCGGTCCCCGAGGAACCCCACCCCGCACGCGATCCCCGCCAGCGGCTGCGCGGCGGTCAGCGCCGGCAGCGACATCCGCAGCGGCGCCGCCTCGAACGCGCTCTGCACGAGGAGGAGTCCGGTCACCCCGAGCAGCAGGACCCCGTACGGCTGCCACGAGGTGAACAGCCCGCTCCAGCCGCCCGCGCCGAACAGCTGTCCGCTGACCCGGGTGAGCGCGTCCTGGATGCCGTACAGGAGCCCGGCGGCGACCGCCAGGAGCACCGGCGCGGCGCTCGACCGGGACCGCTTCGCGTAGACGGTGAGCAGCAGCGCCAGTCCCGTCATGACGCCGATGATCAGCCACTGGCGGAAGGGGCCGCCGACCGCCGCCCCGCCCTCCGGCTGTCCGGCGACGATGAACGCGGTGACCCCGCCCGCGAGCAGCACCAGCCCCGCCCACCCCTGGCGGCCCAGCGACTGACGGGTCTGCCAGCGGGAGAGGGCGAGCGCGAAGAGGAGGTTGGTCGCGAGGAGCGGCTCCACGAGGGTGACCTCGCCCCGGCCGAGCGCGACCGCGCCCAGCGCCATCCCGCAGACCATCAGCCCGATCCCGCCGAGCCAGCGCGGCACCCGGATCAGGTCGAGCAGCAGCCGGGGCGAGAGGAAGTCGCCCAGCGGGGCGTGCGCGGCGGCCTGCTGCTGGAGGACGAAGCCGAAGCCCAGACAGCAGGCGGCGCCCACGGCGAGAAGGAGAACGAGAACCGACACGCGGAGTACCTCGGGTCGTCGGACGGGCCGCGGCGGAGTCTCTCGGGGGCATCCGCCGGACATCCCGGCCGGGGCGCGATATGTGCCCCGACGGGCGGCCCGATACGTATTGGACCGACTGTAACCGCCCCGGCCGGAAGCTGTCGGCGGGAGGAGACACACCTTGGCAGTTGACTAGGTCACTCCTTCTGCCGAAGGATCTGATGCCAGCGCAGCTGACCGGCCGGTAACAAGGCGCGACGCCGCACCTGGCCCTCTTCGGCCTGCCCTTCTCCGCCCGACCCGTTCCCGAGAGGACGTCCTCGAATGTCGTACGACGCAGATGTGATCGTGATCGGGGCGGGCCTCGCCGGGCTCGCGGCGACCGCGGAGCTCGTCGACGCGGGCCGCAAGGTGATCCTTCTCGACCAGGAGCCGGAGCAGTCCATCGGCGGCCAGGCGCACTGGTCCTTCGGCGGACTCTTCTTCGTCGACTCGCCCGAGCAGCGCCGCCTGCGGATCAAGGACAGCCACGCGCTCGCCCTCCAGGACTGGATGGGCACGGCCGCCTTCGACCGCGAGGAGGACCACTGGCCGCGCAAGTGGGCCGAGGCGTACGTCGACTTCGCGGCCGGTGAGAAGCGGTCCTGGCTCCACGGGCAGGGCGTCCGGTTCTTCCCGGTCGTCGGCTGGGCCGAGCGCGGCGGCTACGACGCCAACGGACACGGCAACTCCGTCCCCCGCTTCCACATCACCTGGGGCACCGGCCCCGGCCTCGTCGAGCCCTTCGAGCGGCGGGTGCGGGAGGGGGTGGCCCGGGGACTGGTCCAGCTGAAGTTCCGGCACCGGGTGACCGGCCTCGCGCGCAGCGCGGGCTCCGTCGACACCGTCACCGGCGAGATCCTGGAACCGTCGACGATCGAGCGCGGTCAGCCCAGCAACCGCGACGTCGCCGGCGCCTTCGAACTGAAGGCCCAGGCCGTGATCGTCACCTCCGGGGGCATCGGCGGCAACCACGACCTCGTCCGTGCCAACTGGCCCGAGCGGCTCGGCAACCCCCCGGAGAAGATGATCTCCGGCGTGCCCGCGCACGTCGACGGACGGATGCTCGGCATCGCCGAGGAGGCGGGCGCCCACCTCATCAACCGCGACCGCATGTGGCACTACACCGAGGGCATCCAGAACTGGAACCCCATCTGGGAGAACCACGGCATCCGTGTCCTGCCCGGCCCGTCCTCGCTCTGGCTGGACGCCCGCGGCAAGCGCCTCCCCGTCCCGCTGTTCCCGGGCTTCGACACCCTCGGCACGCTGGACCACATCATGAAGACCGGGTACGACTACACGTGGTTCGTGCTCGACCAGAAGATCATCGGCAAGGAGTTCGCCCTCTCCGGCTCCGAGCAGAACCCCGACCTGACGGGCAAGTCCGTCAAGGATGTCTTCGTCCGGGCCCGCGCGGACGTGCCCGGCCCGGTGAAGGCCTTCATGGACCACGGCGTCGACTTCGTCGTCGAGAAGGACCTCGGCTCCCTCGTCCGCGGGATGAACGCCCTCACGAAGGAACCACTGATCGACGAGGCCGAGCTGCGCCGAGAGATCGTCTCCCGGGACCGGGAGGTCGCCAACCCCTTCACCAAGGACCTCCAGGTCATGGCGATCCGCGGGGCCCGCAACTACCTCGGCGACAAGCTCATCCGCACCGCCGCCCCGCACCGCATCCTCGACCCCAAGGCCGGTCCGCTCATCGCGGTCCGCCTGAACATCCTGACCCGCAAGACCCTCGGTGGCCTGGAGACCGACCTGTCCTCCCGCGTCCTCACCGAGGGCGGCGACCCGCTGGAGGGCGTGTACGCGGCGGGCGAGGCCGCGGGCTTCGGCGGCGGCGGTGTCCACGGCTACCGCTCCCTGGAGGGCACGTTCCTCGGCGGCTGCCTGTTCTCCGGCCGCACCGCCGGCCGGGCGGCGGCGAAGGCGACGGGCTGAGCCCAAGGCCCGGACATAGCGCGCCGAAGGCCCCGAGAGGCTTACGGAATCCTGACGAATCTCCGCCGTCGCTGGCCCGACGGGGGCGGCGGATGTTCGAATCAGTGGGTGAACCCCGAACATCCCACGGCGCGGCAGGCGCCGGCGGAACATCCCGAAGACACGGACAGGGAACCGGGGCGCGGCGCGCCCGTCGGCCGCCGTGTCCTCCTCGGCACCCTCGGGCTCGGCGCCCTCGGCGTGGTCGCCGCGCCCGTACTCCAGCGCGGTATGGAGGCGTTCCTCGGCGAGGCGGCCGAGAAGGACCCCACCGGCCTGACCGGCCTGCTCCCCAACGGCGGCGGCTTCCGCTACTACTCGGTGACGTCGTCCGTCCCCCGCAAGAGCGCGGAGAACTACCGCCTCAGCGTCGGCGGCCTGGTCGAAAGGCCCGGCTCCTACACCCTCGCCGACCTGCGGGCCCTCCCGCAGACCCGGATGGTCAAGGACGTCCAGTGCGTCACGGGCTGGCGGGTCCCGGACACCCCGTTCGAGGGCGTACGGCTCTCCGCGCTGCTGGACGCGGCCGGGGTGCGCTCCTCGGCGGGCGCGATCCGCTTCACCTGCTTCGACGGGGCGTACAGCGAGAGCCTCACCCTGGAGCAGGCGCGCCGCGCGGACGTTCTCGTCGCCCTGCGCATGCAGGACAAGGACCTCAGCCACAACCACGGCGGCCCCGTCCGTCTGTACGTCGCCCCCATGTACTTCTACAAGTCGGCCAAGTGGCTCTCCGGCATCGAGGTCACGGAGAACGTCGAGCCGGGCTACTGGGAGGAGCGGGGCTACGACATCGACGCGTGGGTCGGCCGATCGAACGGGCGGGACGATGCACCCACTACTTGACGAGCCGCCGGTGCGGGACAGGGCCCGCGTCCGCCGCTTCACCACCGCCGAACGCTGGATCCACCGCACCACGGCCGCACTGATGGGCATCTGCGTGGCGACGGCGGCCTGTCTCTACGTCCCCGCCCTCGCCGAACTGGTCGGCCGCCGGGCCCTGGTGGTGACGGTCCACAAGTGGACCGGACTGCTGCTGCCGGTGCCGGTCCTCGCGGGCCTCGCCTCCCGCGCGTTCCGCGCGGACCTCGGCCGGCTGAACCGCTGGGGCCCGCACGACCGCGTCTGGCTCCGCGCCGCGCGCCGCCGCACCCCCGGCAGCCGCCCGGCGGCCAAGTTCAACGCCGGCCAGAAGCTCTACGCCTCCTGGATCGCGGGCGCCACCCTCGTCATGCTCGCCACGGGCCTGATGATGTGGTTCACCCACCTCACCCCGCTGGTGTGGCGCACCAGCGCGACCTTCGTCCACGACTGGCTGGCGCTGACCATCGGGATCGTCCTCGCGGGCCACATCGGCATGGCCCTCGGCGACCCGGAAGCCCGCCGGGGCCTGCGGACGGGCTCGGTGAGCAGGGAATGGGCGGAACGCGAACACCCGCTGTGGCGGCCATAGCGCCGCACACGGCCGGGCGCCCCCGGTTCCGCACCTCCTGGACCACCGGGGTCGCCTGGACCACCGGCGTCACCGGCGTCACCGGCGTCACCGGCGTCACCGGCGTCATCGGCACCACCGGCGTCACCGGCGCGTCGGTGTCCCGTACGTCTAGATCAACAACGACAACAGCAGCACGATCGCCCCGGCCACCACCGAGATGATCGTCTCCATCACCGACCAGGTCTTGATGGTCTGGCCGACGCTCATCCCGAAGTACTCCTTCACCATCCAGAACCCGGCGTCGTTGACGTGGCTGAAGAACAGCGAGCCGGCGCCGATCGCGAGGACCAGCAGGGCCGTGTGCGTGGTCGACATGTCCGCGGCGAGCGGGGCCACCAGCCCCGCCGCCGAGATCGTGGCGACCGTGGCCGAGCCGGTGGCCAGCCGGATCGCCACCGCGATCAGCCAGGCCAGCACGAGCGCGGGAATCGACCAGTCCTCGGAGATCTCCAGGATCATCTGCCCGACCCCGGAGTCGATGAGGGTCTGCTTGAACCCGCCGCCGGCGCCCACGATCAGCAGGATGCCCGCGATGGGCGCGAGGGACTTCTCGACCGTCGACCCCAGCCGCTCCTTGGTGAACCCGGCCGCCCGCCCCAGCGTGAACATGCCCACGATCACGGACGCGAGCAGCGCGATCAGCGGCGAACCGGCCACGTCGAAGACCCGCTGGACCATCTGCTCGGGGTCGTCCACGACGATGTCCACCAGCGCCTTGGCCAGCATCAGCACCACCGGCAGCAGCATGGTCGCGATGGTCGCGCCGAACCCCGGCCGCTTCTCCAGCTCCTCCGAGGCCCGCACGGGGATCATGCGCTCGGGGACGGGGACGTCCACCCAACGCGCCGCGTACTTGGAGAACAGCGGTCCGGCGATGATCACGGTCGGTATCGCCACCAGCAGCCCCAGCGCCAGCGTGACGCCCAGGTCGGCCTTCACGGCGTCGATCGCGACGAGCGGGCCGGGGTGCGGTGGGATCAGCCCGTGCATGACGGACAGACCCGCCAGGGCCGGGATGCCGATGCGCATCAGCGAGTAGTTGCCGCGCTTGGCGACCATCAGCACCACCGGGATCAGCAGCACGATCCCGACCTCGAAGAACAGCGGCAGCCCGATCACGGAGGCGATCAGCACCATCGCCCAGGGCATCGCCCGTCCGCCCGCCTTGGCGAGGATGGTGTCCACGATCTGGTCGGCGCCCCCGGAGTCCGCCAGCAGCTTGCCGAGGATCGCGCCCAGCGCGATGAGCACACCCACCCCGGCCACGGTCGACCCGAGCCCGGTGGAGAAGCTCAGGATCGCCTTGTCCAGCGGCGCCCCGGCGAACGCGCCGAGCGCGAGCGAGCCGATGGTCAGCGCCAGGAAGGCGTGCACCTTGAACCTGGTGATGAGAACGACGATCACGGCGATGCCGGCCAGTACGGCCAGGCCCAGCTGCGCGTGTCCCGCCGAGGTGATCGGCTCGACGGGGTCCGCTGCCAGCAGCTCGACGTTGAGTCTGGTCACGGTGAGTCCTTGAGTGGGGAAGGTGAGGGAGGGGGAGAGGACGGCGAGGACGAGAGGGGGAGAGGACGGCGAGGACGAGAGGGGGAGGAGGACGGCGAGGACGAGAGGGGGAGGAGAACCGTCGACCGCGGCCCTACGGCGCGGCCGGGCCGATCTCCCGCAGCGCCGCGACCGCCCGTTCGGCGATCTCCTCGGGCGAGCCCGCCACGTCGACCACGACGCCCGCCTCGTCCGCCTGGAGCGGCTGGAGCGTGGCGAACTGCGAGTCCAGGAGCGCCGTCGGCATGAAGTGGCCCTGCCGGTGGGACATCCGGTCCTCGATGAGCGCCCGGTCGCCCGCGAGGTGCAGGAAGACGACACCCGGCGCGGAGGCCCGCAGCCGGTCCCGGTACGCGCGCTTCAACGCGGAACAGCTGACCACCCCGCCGAGCCCGTCCCGGCCGTGGGCCCACGCCCCGATGGCGTCCAGCCACGGCCCCCGGTCCGCGTCGTCCAGCGGCGTCCCGGCAGACATCTTGGCGATGTTGGCCTCGGGGTGGAAGTCGTCGCCCTCGGCGTACGGAACGCCGAGCCGGGACGCGAGCAGGGGACCGATCGTGGTCTTCCCGGTTCCTGCCACGCCCATCACCACGACGACATGAGGGGTACGCATCACTACCTCGCTGTCTTCGTCGACATCGTGACGTCACCCGACGTCGACGACACTGAAACCCATTAGGTACGACGAATTCAAGCCCTGGACCCAAATAAGTCTGACTTTTTGTTCGCCCTCCCCTCCTCGTACCCTGATCCCCATGAGCACACCGGGCCGGGGGCTGCACGGCCGAGTACTGGAAACCCTCGGACCGGCGATCACGGCGGGCGAGTACCCGCCCGGCAGCGTGCTGCGCACGGACGAACTCGCCCAGAGCTTCGCGGTGTCCCGCTCGGTGATGCGGGAGGCGGTCCGCGTCCTGGAGTCCATGCACCTGGTCGAGTCCCGCCGCCGGGTCGGCGTGATCGTCCGCCCGTCCGCCGCGTGGAACGTCTACGACCCGCAGGTCATCCGCTGGCGCCTGGCCGGCGCGGACCGCCCCCGCCAGCTGCGCTCGCTGACCGTGCTGCGCGGCGCCGTCGAACCGATCGCCGCGGGCCTCGCCGCCCGCCATGCCACGGCCGAGCAGTGCGCCGCGCTCACCGAGTGCGCCATCGGTATGGTCGCCCACTCACGCGGCCACAAGCTGGAGGGCTACCTCCACCACGACGTCGCCTTCCACCGCCTGATCCTCGACGCCTCCGGCAACGAGATGTTCGCCCGCCTCGGCGACGTCGTCGAGGAGGTCCTCGCCGGCCGCACCCACCACGACGTCATGTTCCACGACCCCGACCCGGCAGCCGTCAGCCTCCACGTGCAGGTGGCCGAGGCCATCCGGGAACACGACGCCCCCCGGGCCGAGCGGCTCACCCGGGAGATCACCGCGGGCGCCCTCCAGGAACTCGACATCCTGGCCCCCAACGGCCACTCGCCGACCGCCGGTTGACCGGGGCTGCCTAGCCCAGGAACTCCCCGTCCACGTACACCCAGGCCCCGTCCACCCGCTCGAACCGGCTCCGCTCGTGCAGCGAGCCGCCCCGGAACGAGGCGCGGAAGGTGACCGTGCCGGTGCTGTGGAAGGCCGTCCCGTCCCGGGTGTCCAGGATCTCCAGGCCGGTCCAGCGCATGGTGGTGTCGAAGTCGACGGCGGCGGGCCGCGTCCGGGGGTGCCAGCTGCGCAGCAGATACGCCTCGTCCCGCACGACGAACGCGCTGTACCGCGACCGCATCAGCGCCTCGGCGGTCGGGGCCGCGGCAGCGCCCGCGTGCCGGCGCCCGCAACAGGCCTCGTACGCCTCGGGCAGCCCGCAGGGGCAGGCACGGGGGACCGGCGAAGGCACCCGTGCGGCACTCCTCGACCCGGCCCCGGAACCACTGCGACGCGATGACATGGCAGCCATTGTGCCCCGCCTACGCCGACCCCGCGTTCGTCGGCGGATACGGCGGCCGCGCCGGAACCCCGGGGCTCCGCACGGCAGGCGGCGATGGTAGGGGCGGCAGCCCGGGCTCCTGGAGCCAGGCCCGGAACAGGGCGTCCAGCGGACCGTCCGCGTAGCGGCCGGCGTGGGCCGTGAACCCGGCCGTCGTGACGGCGCCGCCGCGGTGGACGCCCGCCCAGCCGCGCAGCATCCGGAAGAACGCCTCGTCGCCGAGCGCGCAGCGCACCGCGTGGACGGTCAGACCACCGCGCTCGTAGAGCCGGTCGTCGAACATCAGCTTGCGGCCCGGGTCCGCGAGCCGCAGGTCCTGGGGGAGCGCGGCGAGCTTCTGGTGCGCGGCGGCGGCCAGTTGCTGCGCGCTGCGCCCGCCGGAGCGCTCCGACCACAGCCACTCCGCGTACTTGGCGAACCCCTCGTTCAGCCAGATGTGCCGCCAGTCGGAGATGGACACACTGTTGCCGAACCACTGGTGCGCCAGCTCGTGCGCGACCAGCCGCTCCGAACCCCGCGCCCCGTCCACGTGGTTGGCGCCGAACAGCGACAACCCCTGGGCCTCGACCGGGACGTCGAGCTCCTCCTCGGTCACCACGACCGCGTACTCCCCGAAGGGATACGGCCCGAACAGCTCCTCGAACAGCTCCATCATGGCGGGCTGCCGCGCGAAGTCCCGCGAGAACTCCGTGAGGAGGTGGGCCGGGATGTGCCCGTGCTGCGGCACCCCGCCCGGCCCGGGGTCGCCCAGCAGCACCGTCTGGTACTTGCCGATCGACAGGCCGACGAGATAGCTCGACGTCGGCGCCGACTGCTCGTACACCCAGGTCGTCGTGGACGCCTTCGCCGTCCGGGTGAGCAGCCGCCCGCCCGCCACCACCTGGTACGCGGACGGCGTCGTGACCGAGATCTGGTACGAGGCCTTGTCGGCGGGCCGGTCGTTGCACGGATACCAGGACGGCGCCCCGACCGGCTGGCTCGCCACCAGCGCCCCGTCCGTCAGCTCCTCCCAACCGAGCCCGCCCCAGGGGCTGTTCACCGGCTTGGGATTGCCCGACCAGTGGACCTCGACCGTGAACGCGGCCCCCGGCCGGACCGGCTTCGCGGGCCGGACGCGCAGCCGGCCGCCCCGGTGCGTGTAGTGCGGGGCCCGGCCGTCGACCCGTACCCGGCCGATCTTGAAGTCGGCGAGGTTCAGCTGGAACTCGGTGAGCGCGGCCCGGCCCGCTATGGCGTTGAGCCGCGCGGTGCCCGACAGCCGGTTCGGCCCCGGCCGGTAGTCCACAGCCAGCTCGTACCGATGCACCCGGTAACGGGCATCACCGTTCGCCGGGAAGTACGGGTCCGGACCCACTGACTGCTGAACCGCCACTGCCGCTTCTGCTCCCCGCTCCGCATTCGTACGACGTCCATCGTCCCCCGAGACCCCCGCCGCCGCACGAGCCGCACTCAGCGGCGCCATGCCTCGATCGGGTTGCCCAGCCACCGGGTGTCGTCGGGAACGGACTCCGCGGCCATGACCAGCGACGCCGGTCCCAGCGTGGTGCGGGCCCCGACCACGCTGCCGGGCAGGACGATTCCGCCCGGGCCCAAGGTGGCACCCTCACGGAGTTCAACAGTATCCGTCCGCAAGATCCGGTCGTGGAAGAGGTGGGTCTGGAGCACGCACCCCCGGTTCACCGTCGCCCCGTCGCCGAGCGTGACGAGGTCGGTCTCGGGTAGCCAGTAACTCTCCACCCATACCCCCCGGCCGATGGTCGCCCCGAGCCCGCGCAGCCAGACGTTCAGCACCGGCGTCCCGGGCACCGACCCGGCCAGCCACGGCACGGCCAGCACCTCCACGAAGGTGTCCGCCAGCTCGTTGCGCCACACGAAACCGCTCCACAGCGGATGCTCACCCCTGCGGTGCCGCCCCACGAGCAGCCACTTCGCGACGACCGAGAGCAGACATCCCAGAGCACCGACGCCCAGCAGCACCACCCCGCCCAGCGGCCACGCCCAGCCGCCCAGCGCGCTCAGCGCCGCCACCGTCAGCAGCGCGAGACCCGCCGAGCAGAACACCGGCACGATCCGGCACAGCTCCACCAGGGCCCGCGCCCACAGCAGCCGCGCGGGCGGCTCGTACGTCAGGCTCTGGTCACCGTCCGCGGCGGACCGGGGCAGCCGCACCGGCGGCAGCCCCAGGTACGAGCTGCCCTTCTTGGCCTTCTTCGGCGTCGCCGACAGCACACCCACCAGACCGCCGTCCGGCACGGACCGCCCCGGCGCGGTCATCCCGGAGTTCCCGAGGAACGCCCGCCGCCCGATCTCCGCCCGCCCGATCCGCAGCCACCCACCACCCAACTCGTACGGCGCGGTCAGGGTGTCGTCCGCGAGGAACGCCCCGTCGCCGACCGTCGTCAGACTCGGCAGCGCCAGGACGGTGGACACCTCGGCGCCCTTCCCGATCCGCATCCCGAGCAGCCGCAGCCACACCGGTGTCACCAGCCCGGCGTACAGCGGGAACAGGGTCTGCCGCGACCGGTCCATCAGTTGCGTGACCGTCCACGCCTGCCACCCGATCCGGCTGTGCGTCGGATGTGTGCCCTCCCGCAGCCCCAGACTCAGCAGCCGTACGGCCGCGAGCAGCAGCAGCGCGTACGCCGCCCCGAACGCCAGCGTGGCCGGCACCAGCCCCAGCGCCCCGCCCCGCAGAGCGGCCCCGAGCCCGGCGTCCGGGTCCACGAACAGACTCAGCACGGCCAGCGCGGCACACCCGGCGAGCACCGGCAGCGCGGTCAGCCCGAACCCCGTCACGCCGTACGACACCCGCCAGAACAGGCCACGCTGCGGCCTCTCCTTGGGCCAGTTCCGCTTCGCCTTGCCCAGCTTCCCCGCGGGCGCCCCGGCCCACCGCTGCCCGGTGGGGATCTGCCCGGCCACCGCCGACCCGGGCGCCACCTCGGCCCGCTTGCCGACCCTGGCACCCGGCAACAGCATGCTCCGCGTCCCCACGACCGCGCCGGCCCCGACCTTCACGGCCCCGATCTCCAGCCGGTCCCCGTCGAGCCAGTACCCGGAGAGGTCCACCTCGGACTCCACGGCCGCACCCCGCCCGAGCTTCAGCATCCCGGTCACCGGCGGCAGCGCGTGCAGATCGACGTCCGTGCCGACCTTGCAGCCCAGCGCCCGCGCGTACCGTTCCAGCCACACCCCGGTCAGCGAGGTCGCCCCGCTGAACTCGGCCAGCCGCTCCGCCGCCCACAGCCGCAGGTGCACGCTCCCGCCGCGCGCGTGCCGCCCGGGCACGACCCCGCGCAGCAGCAGCCGCGCCCCGCCGGCCGCCACCGCCAGCCGGCCCGGCGGGGTGTAGAACAGCACCGCCCCCACCGCCACGGCCCACCAGGGCGCGGTCGGCAGCCAGGCGTATGGCGTCAGCAGATTCCCGAGCGCCGCCAGCGGAACGACCCAGCGCAGCCCGAGCAGCGTGAACAGCGGGACGAGCAGCGCCAGCTGCACGAGCCGCGCCCGCACGGGCACCGGCGCCACGTCCCGGCCGGGACCGTCCTGCCCGCCGGACTCCTCCAGATACCGGGCCAGCTTCCGGAGCGTGGGCCGCTGGTAGATGTCCACCACCGCGACGCCCGGATACCGGGTCCGCAGCCGGGTCGTCAGCTGGGCGGCGCCCAGGCTGCCGCCGCCGATCGCGAAGAAGTCGTCCTGAGCACTGCCCACCGGGACGCCCAGCACCTCGGCCCACTGCTCGGCGAGCCACGCCTCCGTCCCGTACAGCTCCTCGGCCGGCCCGGTGCTCTCCTGCTCCGCCAGCGGCCACGGCAAGGCGTCGCGGTCCACCTTCCCCGACGTCCGGGTCGGCAGCTCCGCCACCGGCGCCAGCAGCGGCACCAACGCCGCCGGCAGCTCCGCCCGCAGCTTCTCCACGGCCGCCGCCCGATCCCAGCCGTCCTGGGTGACCACATAGCCGACGAGCAGCTGATTGCCGCTCCGCGCCGTCCGTACGGCCGCCGCGGCGCCCGCGACACCGGGCAGCGCCTGCAGCGCGGCGTCGACCTCGCCCAGCTCGATCCGCCGCCCGCCGAGCTTGATCTGCTCGTCGGCCCGCCCGAGGAACACCAGCCCCTCCGGCTCCGCCTTCACCAGGTCGCCGCTGCGATAGGCGCGCTCCCAGCCCAGCGACTTCAGCGGCGCGTACTTCTCCGCGTCCTTCTCGGCGTCGAGATACCGCGCGAGCCCCACGCCACCGATCACGAGCTGCCCGCTGCCGCCCATCGGCACGGGCTCCCCGGCCTCGTCGACGACGGCCAGTTCCCAGCCGTCGAGCGGCAGCCCGATCCGGATCGGCTCCTCGCCGGACATCAGCGAGGCGCAGGCGACGACGGTGGCCTCGGTCGGCCCGTAGGTGTTCCAGACCTCGCGGCCCTCCGTCACCAGCCGCTGCGCCAGCTCCGGCGGGCAGGCCTCACCACCGAAGATCAGCAGCCGGACGTCGTTGAGGGTCTCGGGCTCCCAGAGCGCGGCCAGCGTCGGCACGGTCGACACGACCGTGATCTCCTGCTCGACCAGCCAGGGCCCCAGGTCGGCGCCGCTCCTGACCTGCGCACGCGGCACCGGCACCAGACAGGCCCCGTGCCGCCAGGCCAGCCACATCTCCTCGCAGGACGCGTCGAAGGCCACGGACAGCCCGGCCATCACCCGGTCCCCGGGCCCGATCGGCTCCTCGGTCAGGAACAGCCGCGCCTCGGCGTCCACGAACGCGGCGGCGCTGCGATGGCTGACCGCCACGCCCTTGGGCTTCCCGGTCGACCCGGAGGTGAAGATGATCCACGCGTCGTGCCCGGCCCCGGGCCGGGCGGCGGGCACCTCGGACGCGCCGTCCACGGTCAGCTCGTGCCCGGCCCCGACGACGGCCCGCACCCGCGCCTCCCCGAACACCAGCTCGGCCCGCTCGTCGGGGTCGTCGGCGTCGACGGGCACATAGGCGGCGCCGGCCGCGAGCACCGCGAGGATCGCGACATACAGGTCGTTCGTGCCCGACGGCACCCGCACCCCGACGCGGTCGCCCCGTCCGACCCCGGCCGCCCCGAGGCGCTGCCGCAGGTGCTCCACCTCGACCGCCAGTGCGCGGTAGGTCAGCCGGCGCCTGCCGTCGTCCAGCGCCGGCTCGTCCGGGAACGACCGCACGGACGCCTCGAAGACGTCCACGAGCGTGCGCGGCGAGGCCGCCGGACCGGCCGAGAAGATCGCCGTCCCGCCGAACCCTCCGGCTGCCTCGGCCAGCTCACCGTCGAGCAGCGTCAGGTCAGGACTCTCGTGCACGGCGGCCATCGGATCCTCGCGTCTCGAACCCGGACCATCCGGGGGCGCCGACGGGCCCGCAGGTCTGCCTGGGGATATTTCCGGTATCGGCACCGAACAAGCCCAATACTCTAGTGCTCGGGTGACTACGGCCTGTCGTGTCGGCCAAGCGGGGGCGTCCACCGGGCGGCCCGGAAGGGCGGAAGGGCGGGCCGTGACCTGGGGTTTTCCTGATGGGGGGAGACGTCGCCCACATTTCCTCGGCTCAACGCGACGAAGGCCACGACCTGATGGTCGCGGCCTTCGCCCCTGTGTGTCCGAGGGGGGACTTGAACCCCCACGCCCGATAAAGGGCACTAGCACCTCAAGCTAGCGCGTCTGCCATTCCGCCACCCGGACAAGGTGTCTGTCGCGCGGGGTTCCCCCCGTGGCGACGAAGGAAACATTACCAGGCTTTCCCAGGCCCCCGATCACCCCCCGTCCCCGGGCGGCCGGGTGTGAACGGCGTGTGACCCGGCCGGTCCCGGTCTTGGGACGGGCGGTGGGGCAGGAGGAGGATGAGGGGGAACCACCAGCAGCGACAGCGGGAGGAACCAGCGTGAACGAGACGGACACGGGCAGGCGCGTGACCGGTGAGGACGAGGTCGTCGACCTCTGCCGCGAGCTGATCCGGATCGACACCAGCAACTTCGGCGACCACTCGGGGCCCGGGGAGCGCAAGGCCGCCGAATACGTCGCCGAGAAGCTGGCCGAGGTGGGGCTGGAGCCACAGATCTTCGAGTCGCACCCGGGCCGCGCGTCGACGGTGGCCCGGATCGAGGGCGAGGACCCCTCGCGGCCCGCGCTGCTCATCCACGGCCACACCGACGTCGTTCCGGCCAACGCCGTGGACTGGACCCACCACCCGTTCTCCGGCGAGGTCGCGGACGGCTGTGTCTGGGGCCGGGGCGCCGTCGACATGAAGGACATGGACGCGATGACCCTGGCGGTCGTCCGCGACCGGCTGCGCAGCGGCCGCAAGCCCCCGCGCGACATCGTGCTCGCCTTCCTCGCGGACGAGGAGGCCGGCGGCACCTACGGGGCGAAGCACCTCGTGAAGAACCACGCCGACCTCTTCGAGGGCGTCACCGAGGCGATCAGCGAGGTCGGCGGCTTCTCCTTCACGGTGAACGAGCAGCGGCGGCTCTATCTGATCCAGACGGCCGAGAAGGGCATGCACTGGATGAAGCTCACCGTGGCCGGCACGGCCGGGCACGGTTCGATGATCCACCGGGACAACGCCATCACCGAGCTGTCGGAGGCCGTCGCCCGCCTCGGCCGCCACCAGTTCCCGGTACGGGTCACCCAGACCACCCGGGCCTTCCTCGACGAACTGGGCGACGCCCTCGGCACCACCCTCGACCCGGAGGACATGGAGGGCACCCTCGCCCGGCTCGGAGGGATCGCCAAGCTGATCGGCGCGACCCTGCGCAACACCGCCAACCCCACCCAGCTCGGCGCCGGCTACAAGGTCAACGTCATTCCGGGCGAGGCGACCGCGCATGTCGACGGGCGGTTCCTGCCCGGATTCGAGGAGGAGTTCCTCGCCGACCTCGACAAGATCCTCGGCCCGAACGTGCGGCGCGAGGACGTGCACTGCGACAAGGCGCTGGAGACGTCCTTCGACGGGGCGATCGTCGACGCCATGCAGTCGGCGCTGCTTGCCGAGGACCCGGCCGCGAAGGCGGTCCCGTACATGCTCTCCGGCGGTACGGACGCCAAGTCCTTCGACGACCTCGGGATCCGGGGCTTCGGCTTCGCGCCGCTCAAGCTGCCGCCGGAGCTGGACTTCGCGGGCATGTTCCACGGCGTCGACGAGAGGGTGCCGGTGGACGGTCTGAAGTTCGGTGTGCGCGTCCTCGACCGTTTCATCGACGCGTCCTGAACCCGTCCGTACCCGGCGAGACGTGTCGACACGTGTTCGGCTTTTATTCGGCTGCGCGTACGAGGATCGACCGGGTCGAGTGAATCGGACCATAAGCTCGTAGCTCCAATACTCCCTCCTCGTTACAGGTGGTGTGACTCGCTACTTGGGGTCGCTTTGCCTACAAGGAGGAATAATGCTCAAGAAGGTCGTCGCCGCTGCGGCTGCCACCGGTGGTCTGGTTCTCGCGGGCGCGGGTCTGGCCGTCGCCGACGCCGGGGCTCAGGGTGCCGCCGTCGGCTCCCCGGGTGTCGCGTCCGGCAATGTCGTCCAGGTGCCGGTTCACGTCCCCGTGAACGTGTGCGGCAACACGATCTCGGTGATCGGGCTGCTGAACCCCGCCTTCGGCAACACCTGCATCAACAAGTGACGTCGTACCTCACCAGGTGAGGGTCTGAAACAACCGCCGGCCCCGGAGTGCGCGCCATGCACTCCGGGGCCGACCGGTATTCCCGCAAGGCGCAGAAAATCAGAACATCAGGGCTAAGGCAGGTAATTCAGCAATGCGACAGGTCACCCGCAAAGGCCTCATGACCATGGCGGCCGCGTCCGGTGTGCTCGCCGCGGCGGGCGGTGCCGCGCACGCCGACGCCGGTGCGCAGGGATCCGCCACCCACTCGCCCGGCGTGCTCTCCGGCAACACCGTGCAGGCGCCGGTGGAGACCGAGGTCAACGTCTGCGGCAACACGGTGAGCGTGGTCGGACTGCTCAACCCGGCGGCCGGCAACAAGTGTTCCAACGGCGGCGGCGGCAAGCACGCACGCGGCGGCCAGGGGGCGTCGCACGGCGGCTCCCACGCGGGCGGTCACACCAGTGACTCGCCGGGTGTGGCCTCCGGCAACCACGTCCAGGTTCCGGTGCACGTCCCGGTCAACGTGTGCGGCAACACCGTCGACGTGGTCGGCGCCGCCAACCCGGCCACCGGCAACGACTGCTCCAACGGCGGGGGCGGCGGCGGTTACGGCGACCACGGCCACGGCGGTCACGGTCCGTCGTACGACGGCTCGCACGCGGACGGTCACACCGGCGGATCGCCGGGCGTGGGCTCGGGCAACAGCGTGCAGGTCCCGGTCGACGTCCCGATCAACCTGTGCGGCAACAACATCGGCGTGATCGGTATCGGCAACGGGGTCACGGGCAACGACTGCGCGAACTCGGGCGGCGGAGGGGCGCACGAGAACCCGGGCGGCGGCCGGCAGACCCCGCCGGGCGACTTTGAGGAGGCGTCCCCGCAGACACCGGACAAGCCGGTCCGGCCCGGCGACGAGGTCCCCCGCGGTGACACCAACACCCCGGGCCCCCAGACCGACGGTGTCGCGCAGCTCGCCCAGACCGGCGGCGACCTCCCGCTGGGCCTCGTCCTCCCGCTGGGCGCGGGCGCTCTGATCGGGGGCGCCCTGATCTACCGCAAGGCACGGGCGGCCGCTCTGTAACCGGCCCCGCCCCGCCACGACGGAAGCGGGCCCCGCAGTCGCGGGG